>JBQCJO010000036.1:0-2754 GCA_051952735.1 Rhizomicrobium sp. | reverse complement strand
GAGGTCTAAATTGCCAAACGCGGCCCGATTTCGAGACCGCGTTCGATGAAGAAGAGAACAAATAATGAACAAAGAAACAAGAGGTTTGGGAGCAGGAGAAGCAGGAAAGCTCCAATCGGCGGTGGGTGGTTTCGAAGCAGAACGCGAGGGACGGCGGGTGCTGCGCCGGCTGGCGGATCGGCGCCTCTTTCTGGCGCCAGAAGCGGGCGCGCAGTTCGTGCTTGCAGGATCCAAGCGCGCGGGACGCACCATGCGTGTGTCAGCGGTGATGGTGGAGGAGTTTCGCACCCGCGGCTGGATTGCACCGCGCGGCACGACGCCGGCAACATTCGCGATCACCGGCGCCGGAGAGGACTGGCTCGCCGGCAGCGGCGTCCCCGATCCCTTCGGCGCGCTCCCGCAGAAACTCATGCAGGTGAGCATGATGACGCCGGATGGCGAACGCATCGTCACCGTCAACGAGATGGAGTCGCCGATCGCGCGGTTGCGCATGCGCGGCCAGATCACGCCGGTGCAGTTTGAAGCCGGCGAACGCTTGCGCCAGGATTTCACGCTCGCGGGATTGATGCCGCGCCTGTGCGCCGATCTATCCGCGCCGATCTCCAACTCTGTCCGCGGCGCCAAATCCGCGCCAATGACGGAGAAGCTGATCGCCGCCCGCCAGCGCTTCCGCCTCGCGATGGCGAGCGTGGGACCGGGCCTTTCCGATCTGCTGTTCGACGTATGTTGTCATCTGAAAGGACTGGAGCGCGTGGAAGCAACCAACGAATGGCCCGTGCGCTCGGCGAAAGTGGTGCTGCAGATCGCGCTCGATCGCCTTGCGGGACACTACGGCATCGCGACGCGGCCTTCGCGCCATCGCATCCGCACCTGGCACAAGGAAGTCAGCGCTTCAGCTTGAGAAGATATTTGTGAACACCGTCGAGGACGAGTTCGGATTTCTGATTGTGGACCGTCGCGCGCATGGCCACGATTCCGGTCGTGCGCTGCGGCGTCAGCTCCGTGATCTCCAGTGCAGGGTAGAGTGTGTCGCCGGGATAGACCGCTTTCAGGAATTTCGCGCTCACCTCGATGAAGCCGATCAGGCTCTCGCCGATGACATGCGGAAAGAGGCCGGCGCCCGCGGCCGTGAAGCTCAGAACCTGAAGCCCGTGCGCGAGCGGCGCGGGGTAGCCGAGCTTCCTGCAATATTCGACATCGTAGTGGATCGGATGATTGTCGAGGCTGACGGTCTGGAAGGCCGCGAAATTGCCGTCGCCGATCGTGCGCGATGGATTGCAGAATATCTCGCCGACGCGCAGGTCTTCAAACCTGCGCAACGGCAGCACGCGATGATCTTCGGGCGTAAAGTCGTTCATGGAACCTCCGCCCCGTTTGGGCGGAGGCGGACGGCTGGTGTCAATCAGCTATGGCGGCGGGCTTCGCGTTCGCGGCGGGCTTGCTCGAATTCAGCCTTCACTTCGGCCAGGCCGTTGCGGGCAAAATCGGGGACATTCACTTTCGCGGCCATTCCGCTGGCAGCCATGCAGGCCAGCTCATTGTCCGAGCAGGCCGGCTGCCCCGGCTCGATCATGGCCGTCAGCTTCGAGAGCAGGTTGCCGGAAGACGCGCCGGGACGGCCCAGACCAAGGTCCGGCTCACGCGGCATCAACACCGCGACCACAGCAATCCAGAACATCGCTCTGAAAATCATGGCATCCCTCTTTGTCCCCAACGCGGGAGATCATGTTTGGTGCCGTGCTTCCGGGTACTGAAATCAATCGCTAAACTTTAATCTAACCGGATGCTGTCCTCAATCGAAGACAAGCAAGAGTTTCTTCACGAAAGTGAATTCAACTTAAATCCAAGTCGATGTTTAGATTTCTTCGATTCAATTTTTAGAAAGTCGTTTCAAAAAGAAACAACACGCGTCACGCCGCCGGAATATCCAGTGTTGCGGTGAAGCCTTCGCCGTAAATGCTCGCGACGGTGAGTTTGCCGCCGTGAAGTTCCGCCAGGCCTTGCGCGAGCGGAAGACCGAGCCCCGCCCCGTTCGTATGATCGGTCATATTGCGGCCGGCCTGTTCGAAAGGCTGCTGGATGCGCAACAGATCGTCCGCGCTGACGCCCGGTCCGTTGTCGGCGACGATGAAACGGATGTGCTTGCCGTTGCGCGCGGCGCTGATGCGCACATGGCCGCCCTCTTGCGTGAAGCTCACGGCGTTCTCGATAAGCTGACCCAGCATGCCGCCAAGTGCATTCTCGTCCGCATCGACGAGCAGATCCGCTTCGCAGTCGGCGATCTCGTGGGTGATGTTCTTTTCGGCCGCGCGCCCGGAATGGGCGTCCACCGCCGCCCACATCGCGCCGCCCGCAGGCAGCGCACGCCGGCGCAGCGGGAAACGGTTGGCGGCGATCTTCGTCAGATCGAGGATCTGGTTGATCAGCTTCAGAAGATTGCCGCCCGCATTGTGAATGAGACCGGCATATTCGGAAATCTGCTCGGGCGAGAAGCGATCGCCGGACATCCGCAGAAGATCGGAGAAACCCAGGATCGCATTGAGCGGCGTCTTGAGTTCGTGGCTCATGGTGCGCAGAAGCGCCGTCTTGGCGGTGTCGGCTTCCGCCTCCGCGGCACCCAACCGCTTGGTCAGGTCGGCGAGATATTTGGACTGACGGCGCGTCTCGAATTCCGAGGTCAGCAGCGCCTTGTTCGTTTTTTCCAGCGTGGCGGTCTGCTCGGCCAGGGCGCGTTCCGCGCGATGCCCTTCGGTG
>JBQCJO010000035.1:0-2561 GCA_051952735.1 Rhizomicrobium sp. | reverse complement strand
CAAGGAAGGCAAGAAGAAATGACGACGAAGCTCTTTCAGCGCCGCCGTTCGCGCACGCGCTACAAGATCTCGCGCACCGCGGATCGTCCGCGCCTGTCGGTTTTCCGTTCGGGCAAGCACATCTATGTGCAGGTCATCGACGACCTAAAGGGCGTCACGGTTGCTTCCGCCTCGACCAACGAGAAGGGCGAGAAGGCCGCGAAGTCCTACAACACCGAAGCCGCGGCTGCGGTCGGCAAGAAGATCGCCGAGCGCGCGTCGAAGGCCGGCGTGAAGCAGGTCGTGTTCGATCGCGGCGGTTACATCTATCACGGGCGCATCAAGGCGCTCGCAGACGCTGCCCGCGAGGGCGGCTTGGAGTTCTGAGCATGGCACACGAAAACACGGGTGGTGGCGAAGGCGGTGGACGCGAGCGTCGTGGCCGCAGGGATCGCGACAATCGTCGTGATGACGATCGCGACAACGAGTTTGTCGACAAGCTGGTTCACATCAATCGCGTCGCGAAGGTTGTGAAGGGCGGTCGCCGCTTCGGTTTTGCCGCTCTCGTCGTCGTCGGTGACCAGAAAGGCCGCGTCGGCTTCGGTCATGGCAAGGCGCGCGAAGTGCCGGAAGCCATCCGCAAGGCGACCGACGAAGCCAAGAAGTCGCTGATCCGCGTTCCGCTGAAGGACGGCCGCACGCTGCATCACGAAGTGCGCGGCCATCACGGCGCGGGCAAAGTCGTCGTGCGTCCGGCTCCGGCCGGTACGGGCGTGATCGCCGGCGGTCCGCTGCGCGCCGTGTTTGAAGCGCTTGGCGTCGGCGACGTCGTGTCGAAGTCGCTCGGCACCTCGAACCCGTACAACATGGTTCGCGCCGTGTTCGATGCTCTCAAGAACCAGCAGAGCCCGCGCATGGTTGCCCAGCGCCGCGGCCGTTCGGTTGCCGAGATCATCTCGCGCCGCGAAGGCCAGAAGGGCGAGCAGGCTTCCGCCTGATTTTACTGAGCGCCGCGAGGCGCATCGAAAGAGACGAGTGTTATGGCTGAGAAGAAGACTGCAGCGAAGAAAGCCTCCGGCAAGACCGTCACGGTCAAGCAGGTGAAGAGCGCCAACCGCAAGCCCGCCATCCAGACGGCGACGCTGAAGGGCCTTGGCCTCGGCAAGCTGCATCGCGTGCGCACGCTCGAGGACACCCCGTCGGTGCGCGGCATGATCAACTCGATCGCGCATCTGGTTCAGGTTGTCGACGAGAAGAAATAAGCAATTGGATAGCCGGGCCGCGAAAGCTGCCCCGCTATGACGAGGATAAGATGAAGCTCAACGAAATCCGCAACAACCCCGGCTCGCACAAGCGCAAGGCGAAAGTCGGCCGTGGTTCCTCCTCCGGCTTGGGCAAGACGTCCGGCCGCGGCGTGAAGGGTGCGAAGGCGCGTACGGGTAACGCCGTGTACGGTTTCGAAGGCGGCCAGATGCCGCTGCACATGCGCATGCCCAAGCGCGGCTTCAACAACATTTTCGCGAACGACTTCGCGGAAGTGAACCTGAAGGATCTGCAGCGCGCGATCGACAACAAGCGCCTCGACGCGACCAAGAAGGTCGATGCTGACGCGATCCGCAAGGCCGGTCTCGCCAGCCGCAGCAAAGACGGCATCCGTCTGCTGGGCGATGGCGAACTGAAAGCCAAGCTCGACATCACCGTCGCGGGCGCCTCGAAATCCGCGAAGGCGGCGGTCGAGAAGGCCGGCGGCACCGTCACGCTGACCTTCAAGAAGAAGGTCACGGCGAACAAGAAAGGCGAGCCGGGCAAGCGCCAGACGCGCCGGAAGGAATCCGCCGAGAAAAGGGCCGCGCGCAAAGCCGGATAAGCACTTATATAGTGGGTGCCCGCGCCCGCTGTTGTCGGACGCGGCCGGGTTCAGGGAGTGATCGATGCCCTCAGCGGCCGAGCAATTTGCGTCGAATTTCAATTTCTCGTCGCTGACCAAGGCGACCGAGCTGCGCCAGCGTCTTCTGTTCACGCTGGGCGTTCTGGTGATCTGCCGCCTCGGGACCTACATCCCGATGCCGGGCATCGATCCGTCGCAACTCGCGCAACAGCTCTCGCAGCAGCAGGGCGGCTTGCTGGACGTGTTCAACGTGCTCGCCGGCGGCGCCGTCGAGCGCATGGCGATCTTCGCGCTGGGCATCATGCCCTACATCTCATCGTCCATCATCATGCAGCTCATGCAGACGGTCATTCCGGAGCTTGAGACGCTGAAGAAGGAAGGCGAGGCGGGCCGCAAGACGCTGAACCAATACACACGCTACGGCACCGTGGTACTCGCCGCGCTTCAAGCCTATGGCATCGCACTCGGCCTTGAGCATTGGGGCAATGTCGTCATCGATCCGGGCTGGTTTTTCCGCATCACCACGGTCATCAACCTGACCGGCGGCACCATCCTTCTGATGTGGCTGGGCGAGCAGATCACGGCACGCGGCATCGGCAACGGCATCTCGCTCATCATCTTCATCGGCATCGTCGCGCGCTTCCCGACCTATATCGCGCAGACCTTCGAAGCGGGCCGCACCGGCGCGCTGGAG
>JBQCJO010000034.1:0-10877 GCA_051952735.1 Rhizomicrobium sp. | reverse complement strand
TTCAAAGATTCAATTAAGGGCGCAAATAGATGACGGGCGCGGTTACGTGGGAAGTTTTGTCATGGTTCGTAGGAATCATGGCCTTTGTCATAATGGTGTGCTGCGCGATCCTTTGGAAGCTCTATACGCTGCTTCTAAAGTTTCAGCAGGATTTGAGTGATCATAAGCTCGAAGTTGCTGAAAAATACGTCACGAAAGACGGGATGCGTGAACAAACCTCCCAAATCATGGGGGCAATCGGCGAGATCAAACGAGCCATCGATGGGACAAACACTCGCATCGACATGATTTTGCAGAATCCCCCTTCCGCTCGCCGTTCCCGTGGTTCTTCGGAGTGACGGCAAATGCCAGTTCCCGATCTCACAGATGAACAATGTCAAGACGTTGTAAACGCCTTCCGATCCCACAAGACCAAGACCGAAGCCGCCGCATCGCTCGGTTTACATCGCAATACGTTTGGCTCACGGTTGGAGACAGCGGCTCGACGCGGGTTTATCAGCCCAGCCGACACCGTTCCGGTCATGCCCGGTTTCGAGGTCACCCGAGTAAATGTCGGGCCTCTGGGTACGACCGTTGAGCAGAAGCAGCAGCACGGCGAAGTCTTCAAGACTCTTCCCGGACATCGCGTGTTTGGTGAATCCGCCTTTGTTGATCCCGAGGGGAGGATCATCGGCAAATGGATAAAGACAAAAGAGGGCGAACTTTCATTCGAAAGCATAGCCTCGATCCTAAAAGATACGTTTTCCCAGCTTGAGGCTCGGGCGCGTCCAATCACGCCGCCTACGCAAACCACCTCCAATATGCTGGCAGTTTATCCGCTTATCGATTGGCATATTGGCCTTATGGCTTGGGCGAAGGAAACCGGCGATAACTATGATCTGAAGATCGCCCAAGAAACAATCATGTCGAAGATGCGGGCCATCATTGAGGCCACGCCGCCGGCCGAAGAGGCGGTAGTGCTCGGCATTGGCGATATGCTGCACTTCGATGGCTACGATCCTGTAACGCCAAGATCAAAACATCAGCTCGACACCGACAGCCGCTATCCGAAAGTTCTGGCTACCGCCTGCGATATGGTTGAGGAAACGATCGAATTGGTCGCTGCACGACATTCTAAGGTCAC
Organism: Rhizomicrobium sp.; assembly: GCA_051952735.1. GTDB lineage: Bacteria > Pseudomonadota > Alphaproteobacteria > Micropepsales > Micropepsaceae > Rhizomicrobium. The sequence goes on along the minus strand of JBQCJO010000034.1, from coordinate 9,754 downwards.
CGCGCGCATTCTCCCCGGCAACCATGATCCTGTCTCCTCGGTTGCCCTCGCGCTCGCCCTTGGCCGCGTATTCCGAAATACCGAACACGTCACCATTGATGATGACCAAAGCTATAACTGGTGGTTCAGGCGCGGGAAAGTCTTCCTCGGCGGCTCGCATGGCGACAAAACAAAGATGAAAGATTTGCCGCTTGTCATGGCCGTGGACCGCCCTGACGACTGGGCCGCGTCAACATATCGCCGGATATTTACAGGGCACATCCACCACGAGCGAACGATAGAGGAGGGCGGTGTAATCGTCACCTCCATGCGCTCTCCTGTAGCCAAGGATGCCTATCACAGCTTCAACCGGTGGCGTTCGGGCCGATCGATCTATTCTGAAATCTTCAGCTTGGATGGCCTAGAGGCCGGCCGACTGCAATTCAACATATGACTGTTTGAAATTGAGAACCGACAGGCCAGCGCTGAAAACCTTGCTCTGGCTGCTCCTCCTGTGCCTCATCCTGATCATCCTGCGGAAAGGGCCATCGTCTCATGGAAAAGACGCTAGACGAAGCGCCGCCCGAGATTAGAGTCATCGTCCGGATGGATGGCGATAAGCCAGTCTACGAGTTCCGGATCGGCAATCTCTCCTATGGCAAAGTACCGGCGCAATGGATCGTGGAGGCTATTCGCGAGTTCTCCGGCGCTCTACGGTGGGTCAAATGATCGGTGACCGCCATTGCCCGCTCTGCTTTGGCTCGGGCCTCGTCCGTCACCCCGAAACGGGGTTTTCTGTATGCGAACGGCCCATGTCAGCCGCTCCTAAGCCACTTCCTGATTTTGATGAGGAATGGCAGGCATTGTCTCAAGAAGACGCCAACCCGAAGCCCGCGATCAAATCGTCCCGCCTTTAGGCTTCGAGAAATCCCATCCAACCCTATACAAACAATAACTGAATGCGCAGCGCTGCCTATACAGGGGCTTTCCGCGCTGCCCAGACGCGCTCCTTGTAATCATCAGTCCCGAACTCATCACGCATGACAAATCCGCCCTGACGGAGCTGCAGCCGTGTCCTCTTCGAATGGTGCGATAGCAGTTCCGTAAACGCCCTTTGGGCCGCGACGACATTATTCATCCCGCCCAAGCGCTCTTTGCGCCGGCCGTCTTCCGCATAGACTTCATCGATTGAGAAGTTGAAGCGATCACCGAAGAAGTTCTCCTTCTCGGAGCCGGGGAGCACATAGACGGCAGCCTCTCTCCCCACATCACAGAAAAATATCCGCTCTTTGCCATATATCCAGACGATTCTCTCGCCATGGCCTCTACGGGCCTTTGAGCAAACCTGCCATTCACCATTGAAATTGATAAGCCGATAGTCGCGGGGCATTTCTCCACCTCAGTGTTTTAAGTTTGCCGCCGCATGACATGTTCTGATTATGTTCTTGTTTGGGTGCGAGTCAAGCTCTGTCAAATTCCACCACAGGTATGCCAGCCGCCTGAGCGCGCCGGATCATGTCAGCAGTTCCCCTCCCGCCGCCAAAGGCTAGAACGATATCGGGCTTTCCATCTTCAAGCATTTTCTGATTTCTGATTGGGCCGGCAGCTTTTCCGTGCTTCTTCCAGTCGGCCATAAAAACGCGCTTGCGCACTCCCCAAACGTCGGCCCATTCTTCTGCGAGCGTATCTGCACCCGTAGCCCCGCCAACGATGATTACGTGCTCTGAGACATCAGTAACCTTTGGCGCTCGATAATCTTTCAGCGCTAGGGCGATCCGATCTCGGTTGTTATAGTCTCTCCCTCCGCAGACTAAGACCCTCATCCAGCCACCTCCTTGCCTTCCTGAAGGGCTGCGGCAAATTCCCACCCGTGAGCCGGAATATCACCTCTCTGCTTTTCCAGCCACGCCGCGACTTCCTCGATCGCAACCTTAGCCGCACGTTTTGCCATTTCGTGTGTATTCGTGCCCGGATCGAAATAGATGTCGTCTATCACCCGCGCAAGGCGCTCTATCATCGTCATTGGTGGTCTCCTAGAACATTACGGAACGGCGGCGGTCATGCGGGCTTCCATACGGACTTCTTCTTTTTGGGCTTAAACCAAGGGCCTTCTACCGGATCATCTGGAATGCGTTTTGGCTTTGGCGTTTCGACCAATTCGTTCGCGTTTTTCGCCACGGACATGAACGCTTCTAATTCACCCTCGAAGCGAAACCATTCTCCTTTGGTATTCAAACCGGCAAAGATTTGATGGAAGCACACTTCAGTGCGCTTCGTACCGGGGATCACCGCTAGGAGTTCGGCAGTCTGCGGGAAACCAACGTTCAGGTTTTTCATCCGAGACATAACCCCGGCAGAAAATCCGATCTTAACGAATTCCCCCATTTTAACGAAATAGACGTGTCTAGTTTCGGGCTCAAACGCTACTTCACTGCCCAAGACTGCTTTAATGATTTCCTTTTTTGCACGCTCTCTTTTAGACTTGATTTTCGGGTCATTCTCAATTTCTTGCAGTCTGTCGTAGACGTATGCCATAGGCCGATCCGGCGCAATTTGCGCTCTTCCTTGGTTTGGAATCGTCTGCTAAGCTATTGATTCAGAGCGTAGCAAAACGTTCGCGGTTTGGAGCTAAGTGGTGCTGATTTCATAGATTAAGCACGAGACTCTTAATCAGCGGGTCGTAGGTTCGAGCCCTACATCACCCACCATCTAACCATCTGAAACCATACCATAATTTCCATTTCCATCCAACATTTCTGATACTCGGTTTGGAGAAGTTTGGATTTGGTTTGGAGTTTTGTTCTCTAAACTTTCCCCTCAAGTCGTAGAATTACGGCATCGCCAGCGGTCTCGTCTTCCGCCAGATAATGCGTTTCCAAGATGCTGCGGACATCCATGATTGAATGCCCAGACGCGGCGGCGATATCTTCGATTGAGGCACCAGCGCGCCTTGCGCGAGTTATGAACGTTCCGCGCAGATCATGGAACGTCAGACCAGTTATCTTTGCTGCCTCTACGGCTTTCCCCCACGATGTTCTAAATCCATCGCTAGTCCACTGCTTGCCATGGCTATTGGTGAGGATTGTCATTGATTGCACCTTCCGAGCATCATTTTGCTCTTTCAGACGCTCTAGGACCGTGCGCAATTCCCCTGAGACAAGGACGGTCACATGCCTCCCTGTTTTAGCCTGCTTCAGACGTATGCGAAATCCGTCATAAGCGGACCACTGCAGGCGCAAAATATCACCTTGCCGCTGGCCTGTCCAAAGTGCGAGCGTAAGCGCGTCCGCGATAGGCTGAGATGCCTTTTCCTTGAGCTTGGCGATTTCTGCCGGCCCCCAGATCATATTGCGGCGAGTTCCAGTCTCAGCGAGGCGCCCGGCCTTCAGGCAGGGGTTTCGCTTCAGCTTTTCGGTATGCACCCCAAAAGCCATGATCTTTTGTAGAACCGACCACGATAGATCCGCAGTTCTTGGCCGATCTGCCATTTCCGCGCGCCAATCCAGGAATACAGCCCGTGAGCCAGTTTCCTCAATGGCGGAAATTGGCATGTCGCCAAATTCATCCTCGATCAATTTTATATATTGCAGGTAAGACCGACGGGTGCTTGCCTTTTTTTGCTGAAGCTCGGTTCTCTTATAAAGGCTGATGATCGACTGAAAGGAATTTGCATCTGGCGATTTCCGTTCCTTCGTTAGGCGCCGAAATTCGTCGTAAAATTCCGTCGTTCCATATTTGGCCTTTATCCTTGGCCCATTTTTCCACGCGTAGTAATATTCGCGCTTCGATCCGTCAGCCAATGTCTTATTGGTTTTGTGCAGCCCTTTGAGCTCGACGCGCATCTCTACGCTGCCTCCATGCTTCTAGTTCTGAAACGGCGGTCGATTCTGTCGCAATGCCTGATATCCGGTCAAGGTCTCGATCGAGAGCATTCCTATCCCAGCGGTGGGTTCCAGGTATCGCTGGCGAAATGCGGCCCTCTTTTATCCAGTTATTGAACTGGGTTGGTTTGAGGTTCAGGTAGGCTGCCGCCTCAGCCTTGGTCAAAAGGCGATGTTGGATCGTCATTCTTCCTCACCCTCCCGTCCAGCGCCGATAAGGTGCCGAAGATCCGTCCAGGCGCTTTCCCGGCCCATGGCATGGGCAGCGTTGAGATAGGTTGCGATCTCGGTTGCCTTTTTCTTCGTTGTGAAGGTCTCGGCTCCAAACACATGAGGAGGCTTGATCATCCACCGGCCATTCTCGACTTCTTCGACGCGGCAATAGGTCATTGGTCTTCACCCCCCTGATCCAGGCGGTCGGGATCAATGCCGACCTTTAGTAGATCGGCGCGGATGCGAAGCTTTTCGCCGCTTTCTTTCGAGAGGTAGTGGAAGAAGGCAATGACAATTGCTGCACCGGACATCCAGAACGCCACATAAGGAAGTGCATCACCGATCGTCATAGCGTGTCCCTTTCTGGGTTGGCATTTTGTTCTTGCAATAAAGAAGGGGTGGAGTCCGAGAGGACAGACCGAAGCGCAAAGATGGCATAGGGAGCGCCGGCGAAATGGGCCGATCCTTGCTCAAGCCACCATTCTTCCACGAGCCTAGCGGCTTGCTCAAGCTCTTCGATCCGGTCGGCAGCTTCAACGACCACATCATTGGATCGGGCGCGATCCCGCCAGTCCTTGGAATATTCGCGCAGTCGTTCAACAAGGGTGCTCATGGCTGATCCTCCTTTGCTTTAGCAAGATCGGACCAAGACGGCATAGAAGCCTGCAGACGCGATTTGTGAGGCTCTGGGAAGACCCACCAGCCGAATGCGGAAAGCTGCTTGAAGAGCCACCAGCGGAAAGGGCGTAGCGCCATGATATCGGAGACGCCGCCCCGAAAGGCGCGTTGATCAAGTTTGTTCATGGCTTGCTGCCCTCCAGTGCTTCGACAGCATCACGCAAAGCCCTAAGCCTGATCTGACATGCCGCAGCTTCTACATGGTGGTTTCTGGCCTTGTGGAATTTAAGCCAGGATTCGGTTTGGGAGATGAGGGCGAGGATTTGGGTCACTTCCCCACCTCATCGTTAAGAGCGGCGCGGCCCGCGTCGGTAATCTTGATGCCAGGATATCCGCCAAGACGCATGAACTCGATCAGCTTGGCCTTGATCATCGGCTTGCATTGAGCTTCCGCTGCCTTTTCCCAAGTCTGCAAAGGCCAGCCGATACGGCCTAGACCGTTGTCGGCGCACATGCGCAAGATTTCACGTTGCGTGCTGTTCAGTTTCATTCCCCCCTCCCATCGCTAGAGCTGACGGAGGGAGGCGGAGAGAACCGCTTATCGAGAGGATGCGGCATGAACTCGACCGGATCGACGGGGCTTTCGCCTTCGAGATCCCACCAGTAAGCGCGCTTTCCGTCGTCGGCCCATGTCGCCTGGTAGATGCGACCGTCGGCATCACGAACCCAATATTCCTCGGAATTGCCGATTGGCCGTGGCATGCCGGGAAAATCTAAAATTCGATCTATGCTCTTGTCGGCTCGGTCGATCGGCAGCCATGTATCTGCGCCCTCTGCCTTGATGCGATATTCCTCAATTCTGGCCTCTTCGGCTTCGCGGCATGACAGTGCACCTTGTTGCCATGCTCGCAGACTGGAAATTGTGTTGCCATCTTCAATAGCTTGTTTTTGGCAAGCATCGAGATCGCCACGCAAGACCTCAATTTCCTTCAGCAAAGCTTCAACGTGCGCCCCATCGCCGTTACCGGCTTCTATAGGGGTGTGGAGGGTGCGCCGAGGCATTCCCTTGGCGCTGTAATGGCCTAAATCTTCGTCATTGACACGTTGCCAGCCGAAGCCAGGAACAAGGCGCTGATGTTCGACCGGCTCCTTCGAACAAACCACGCCGCCTATAGAGGAGAGGTAAGCGGAGATGGCGGCTGCATCGATAGGGGCGCGCCTATTCCAATCGGTGCCGTGATTGAATTCCTCCCCAGTCTCAAGACTGCATGAGCAATTGTCGCACTGGTAGATCGTGGATTGGCTGCGATCACCGTACCGCTCAATCGAGGCGGAGTGGCCACAGAATGGGCATGGTGACAAGTTTGTCATTGTGGAATGCTCCAAGGAACAAGAGGAGTGGCATAGGCCAGCATGAGCGGGTGACGTGGATGGCCATCGAGCGCGGTTCCCCAGCACATGGGCTTCGCGCCGGCTCGATTGAGCACGTCAACCACGGAACGCCAGCGGTTACGCAATGGCTTCGGAGGCTTGGAGAGCGGACCCCACGCGACAATATGAATGTCGGCACCACGAATAGCCCGTTCGATATAGGTATCATTTTCAGGGCCGATTGGATCGGCTGCGGAGCGAAGATCGTGAACTTCCTTGGCAACGAGCGCGAAAGGATTCCAGACGGTGACCTTGCTTGCGCCAAGTCGAGCGCAGAAGCCATCCACCTTCGTCATGGTCGTATCGTTCTTTTCGCCATCGGCCTTAGATGGGTTGACCATTCCAAGCGAGATCACTGGCCCGCTTCCGCCGAAATCGTGCTCAAGCAGGTAACGATAGAGACCACATTCGGAAAATATGGCGGTGCGTTGCAGCAGGAGATCGGCCATCCTAGCCCTCCTTACCGGAGAGGGCGGCGCGAACTCTTTGTAATGCCTCAGATTTCGCGTCTTCTAGGCTTGCGAGAGAATCGCTCGTATTCCAGTTGACGGAAAGACCAATACTATAGCTGAACCAGCCAGCACCGGCTTTCTGAACTATCGCATAGATATGCGACCCGTATCGGAGCTCGTGGCTTTCCGGGGATGAAATTAAAGGCCTCTGGCGGCGGCGCCAATAAAGGCGCGGAGATTTGCTCACTTCCCGTCCCCCTTCTGAGAGAGGGCGGCGCGGGCATCGATCATTTCCCGTGTTTCGAACATCGGATGACCGAGTTTCGGCTGGTACATCCGTTCCCAATCCCGCAGGTTCATTGGGTCTTGTCCTATGTCCCAGGCACAATCGTCGCAGTACCAGGAATAGGAGCCATGGTTCCACCAGAGAGCGGGTGAGCATTGGCACCGCCCACGGTTGCAGCTTCCGCCTTCCTTACCCTTATCGGCCTTGTCAGGCCCACTGTAATCACCGTAGGCCATTAGCGTCTCGCTTCCTCTTGCTTGTGTATGGCGCCGCGATTGATCTCTCGTAGCCGATGCCCAAACCGTTTCACGATGTTGTTCAGGTCGTTTTCGCACTCTGCCGCATTGCAAGTGCAGAATTCAGGCTGCAGCCGGAACCGAGCGCATGGGCAGAAATCATCGTGCTTGATCTTAATCACGCGCTGCCTCCTTGAATTCATCCCATAGGCCACGGGCGATGATGAATTCGTCTCGACGCGCTGCGACGTCTCGAAGGCGTTCGTTCTCCCTCCGCAGCGCCTCCATCTCGGATACGGAGGGGGATGGGGAGGCGCTGCTCTTCAGAAGCTCGATGCTCTCCCAAGCCGCAAACGGGTCTTCAAGCTCGTCCACCTGCTCGGCGATCTTCATCATCTCTGCCGCAAGGGCGATGACGGTTTCAGTTGTGGCGATGCCGATTCCGTGACATGCGCTGCAAAGCAAAGAGGGATATCCAACCGGGCAATCTTCGTCTTGCTCGAACGTGGTGCAGGGGCACGGTAGGTCCTCTTCCTTCCCCGTCTCCGCCTCTATGGTGAGGGCGGAGCGGAAAGGCTCAAGGGCTTTTGCAACATCAGTGATGCGAACCAGATTTGTGTATTCATCAGGCCCATCTTCGACGCCCGCAACGGCTCGTGCGGTGGCACATCCTCGCGCGACAAACAAGGTTGCGACAACTGGCAGCGTCAGGTCGTCCAGCGCCTTGACAGCCACAGGCTGAGAAGCGGGAGAGGCGAAAAGGGGAATGACCGGAAAATCTACGGATTCATCCCAATCCTTCAAATCCTCTTTGTCTCCAGAGATCTCATTGCCGAGAACTTTTCCGCCAGACATGACCGCCCACGCCACGGGCTCTCCTGGTAGGAGCGCAAAGGCGGCAGCAAGCATATTGCTGACAATTCGCCGTGTGGAAGCCTTTCCGTCCTCGGTCCAACCCGCAAATTCTTCGCCATAGTGGGCAATACAGGCGGCTTCGATCATTTCAGGTGTCAGGAGGATCATTCTTCATCCTCCGGCAGTTCGGCATTCTGAGCCCATTGGTTGATAACATAGGCCCAGAAGGAAGCTTCGCCGCTCTCTTCTTCTGTTTTATCCATGTCGGCAAACCACTGCGCCAAGATCATCATCTCGGTATAGGTGAGATCCTGAATGAGTTCTCGGAGCTTCTGAAGATTCGTGAGGCCATCGGTTTCATTGGTGATCATTGGTCGAGCCTTTCCCGAAGACGGCCGGCGAGCGCCAAACCTTGATTGATACGTGCAGTGCAGCGCACCACGGCCTCGGATCGGTCGTAGTCGCAGAAAATTCCCCAGAGGGTGTTGGCGAGCTCGTGAGGGTCTATGCCCTTCGAAGCCCAATAGGCGCTCTCTGGCCCAAGCTTGCCGCTATGCTGCAGTCCATGCTCCTCTGGGCTGAGGGGGAGCGCAAAACGGTCGGGTGCCTTAGTTCCCTTCGCGCGGCCGAAATGGCCGAACCATGTGTTCGAGAACGAGACATGTGCGGCGTGGACGCCATACTTGCCTGTTACCACGCATGGAAGTTCATGCAGAAAGCTAAGGTAATCGGCACGCTTAGCTGGACGGCGCTTTGGCGGCTCTTCACGCTGGACGTGGGCGATACGGAAGGCGCTCATACGCGCTCCTCCCGCACCTGTCGGATATGATCGGCCGTGATGCCGCCATTGGCGACAAACCAGTCCCAAGTTCCTTGCTTGACGATTCCGTCTCGTTCAAGCTGGTGGATGAGATCGCGCACCGGCACGTTGAACCAGTCGGCAATGTTGATCGCCATGCGCCGGGTGAACTTGGTCTGTCTGGCCTTATGGATGTCGTAGACGGTTTTGAGTTCGCCGTAGGGGATCACAGAGACACCTCCAAATCACCGGCCTTGATCCGCGCTATGGTGTCTTCGAGATACTTGATCTGATCTTCGGCACGAATGATGTCGCCATAGGCTTGCCGCATCTTACCATCGGCGATTTCCAGCATGTGCTCTGGGCTCTTAGTCGCAGACTTCAGCAGGTAAACCGTCGCGTTGCTGTTGTTCGCGTGGCGCATATCGATGATATCGGCAGGATCGTAGTAGACGGCTTCCCAACGGGATATTTCCCGGTAATCGTCAATATTGCCAAGAAGCGTCAGTTCGACCTTTTCGAGATCAATATGAGACTGAGTGCGCCAATCATGCCAATAGGTGTCCCTGAGGGCACCATCAGCGAATACGGCCAAATGGGCGTAACAGCCGACGATAGGCGAAAGGCCGTCTTTCCATTCCCAGCGGTATATATCGTTCTCGTGGGGCGTCATGCCGCACCGCCCAGCTCTGCAACAGAGCAATCCAGCACATCCAAAGCGACATAGCTTCGAGCTTCATCGATCGTCCGCTTGCGGGAAAATACCGCCTTGAAGGCAAGAATGATGGAGTCGAGCTTCAACCATTGCGATTTGTGGATGACATCGGCCTTGTAGCTGGCGATCATCCCTTCGATGATGTCGGATTTGGTGCCTTCATCCAGATCGCGTTCGCCAAGGGTAGCGAATGCCTTCACGGCGAATTCCATGAGGTGCTTCCGCAGGTCGGCGTCAGAAAGAGGGGCGTCCGACAGCTTGGGGGACGTATCACTGTCGGACGCGGCAG
>JBQCJO010000033.1:0-8640 GCA_051952735.1 Rhizomicrobium sp. | reverse complement strand
CACAGCCTTGCAGTTCGGGTTCACGCAGATGCGCGTGCGCGGATATTGGCCGGTCCCGCACACCCGGCATCGGCCACCCACAAGGCCGGTCAGCATATCGTTCTTGCGATAAAGCACGGTGAGCGCCGTGCGTTTATCGACTTCCGCGCGCATGCCCTTCTCGAGCTGGATCAATCCGTTGAAGCCGAGATATTTGTTGTAGTTCGTCTCTTCCTTGCGGCGTGCGAGGCTGCCGGAGACACCCCGGCGCTTGATATCCGCGATCGCAGGCGTGACTTCGAACAGCAGCGCATCGCAGCCCTGCCCGAACTGCGCGACCAGTATCTTCTCGCCGGCTTTCGCGCTTTCGAGCACATGCGCCAGCATCAGAAGCGAATGCGCGGCGCCGCTATCGCCAACATTGGACGCCAGATTATCGCGCACTTTTGCAGGATCTATGCCCGACTGCCTGGCGAGCGTCTGGTCAAGCCTGGCGAAGGGACACGGCAGGATGAGGTGCGCGATATCCGAAGCCGCTACGCCGGCCTTTTCGAGAAGCGCCTTGATCGCGGCAGGAACGATCTTCGAATAGCCTTCGTCGCGAATCCAGCGTTCTTCCCAGCCGTAATCAAAGTCTTCGTCGCAGCCGCGGAAATGGTCGACGAAATCCAGCGTCACCGAATGGCTGCCGAGAAATTTGGCGATCACCTTGTCCTTGCCGACAGTGAACGCCGCAGCGGCATCACCATAGGCCATCTCCTGCGAGGAGGCGGCACGCGCTTTGCGCTTCTCGCCCGCCACGACTAGCGGCGATGTCACCCGGCCCGAAGCGACCCCATCGAGCGCCGCGAGCAGCGCCGATGTTCCGGCGCGCTGGGATGATGAAAAGTCGATCGAGGAGATACGCTCTTTCAAACTTAACGCACCGGCGACGATGCCCGCGTTCTGCCGATCCGAGAACGGCATGGTGGTAGAGGCGAAATACAAGCCATCCACGAACGCACGGTCCTGGATCGGATCCTGCGCAGGCAGGCAATCGCGCGCCGCTTCGACGGACATGGTGACGGCGTCTTCATCCCAGTTCGCCATGCTGCGCTCACCTTTGGCAGCGCCTATCAATCCCGGCGCGAACCAGGCGTTGGCTTGCGCGATGGCTTTGCGCTGCAGCCGCAATCGCGGGACGTATGCGCCATAAGACGTGATGCCTGTCATGTCCTGTGCCTTGCAAAAATGCCGATTGCCGCGAAGAAACCAGCTTTGGCAGGGTCAGGCAACGCTCAGGATCTGGCGGCGATACAGCTCAGGCCCTTCGCACGAAGCTGCGTGCAGAAATCCGCAGCGGTCGTGCCCGCGGGCGCTTGCGTGCGCAGGCGCCAGAAATGTCCCTTGCCCGGAACGTCGGCTTCGACGATGCGCGGCGATGCGCCGCTCAGAAGATCGCCTGCTGCTGCTGCGGCTTTGTTCCAGCCCAGCGCAGCGTCACCCTGATTGCGCCACGCGCCGAGCTGAACCAACTCACCGGTGTCAGCGACCGGCGCGCCACTGGAAGGCTCCGGCGGCACGAAGGACGCGACACGCACCGGGGCTTCGCGCGCCGGTGTCTTTTTCTTCTTCACGTCGAGAATGGCGGGGCGCAGGAAAAGATCGTCCTGCGCGCCTTCCGCGCTCGCGGTGACCGGTGCTTCCGGCTGCGGATGTTTTGTTTCTTCGCGCGCGACAGCAGGAGCAGGTTCACGCGCAACGGCCGGCGCAGCCGCCGCGTCGTCCGGCGCGTGCAATGTATATGTGTCTCCAACCGGGCCTAACGCCGCGATGCGTTTGGTGGCGGACGCGAAGTTCGCGTTCGCTGCGAGCGCACGTTGATAGAAGGCCTTTGCCATCACCGGATCGCCTTGCGCTTCGGCGATGCGGCCGAGCCCATAGAGCGGATATTCCGGTTGATCGTTGCCGGCGGAGAGCGAGGCCTGATAGTCGTTGCGCGCTTCCGCATAACGCCCCGTGCGGCGATAGGCGTTGGCGCGATTGTTCAGCGCGGTCGCATAACGCGGCACCTGTTCCAGCGCGCGCGAATAATCGGCGATGGCATCGTTGGTGCGGCCGAGTTCGTCCAGCGTCACGCCGCGGTCGAAATAAGCGCGCGCGAGATCGCCGCGCGGCAGCATCTGGGAATCGATGGCGGTCGTGAAATCCTTCACCGCCTCGCCGCGCTTGCCCATCTGCTCGCGCGCGAGGCCGCGATCCAGAAGCAGGTAAGCATTGTCGAGCGGATCGGAGACACCGGCAGCCAGCATCTGCGTGGTCATCGCTTCAGCTTCCGGCGCCCTGCCCGCGCGCAAGGCGGCGGCGATGGTGGCGAGCGACGGCGCATCCTGCGCCAGCGCCGGTGCAAGCAGCACTAGCGCGATCATGCTCCCGCGAATGAGAGGCTTCAGACGCAAGCCAAGACTCCGGCAATATCAATTAGATACGATGATATTTCCGGTACCACTCCACAAAGCGCGGAATGCCTTCGGCGAGCGGAATTCTGGGGACAAATCCGAAGTCCTGTGCCGCTTTGGCAATATCGGCGTAAGTCTCGCGCACATCGCCGGGCGGACCCTTCGCATCTTCGATTCGGGCGCGCTTGCCGGTCGCCTCTTCAATCAGCCGGATCAGGGTCAAAACCTCTTCGGGATGACTGTTGCCCAGGTTGTAGATTCGATGGGGCGCTTGCCGCGCATCGCAAGCGAAAGGCGTTTCGGCGATGCGCACCAGCGCCGCGACAATGTCGTCGATGTAGGTGAAATCGCGCCGCAGCTTGCCACCGCCGAAGACCGGAAGCGGACGGTCGTGCAGGATTGCATCGGTGAAGAGCCAATAGGCCATGTCCGGCCTGCCCCAAGGGCCATAGACCGTAAAGAAACGCAGGCCCGTCTGCTGCAGCCCATAGAGTTCGGCATAGGAATGCGAGAGCAATTCGCCTGCGCGTTTGGTTGCGCCGTAATACGACACGGGATGATCCGCGCGCGCGGTTTCCGAATAGGGCGCCTGCGTGTCGTTGCCATAGACCGAACTGGACGACGCGTAGACGAGCTGCGTCAGCCCTTTCATGCCGCGCGCGAATTCGATGACGTTGTGATGGCCCACGAGATTTGATTGCGTATAAGCGGCGGGATCGGTCAGTGCGTAACGCACGCCGGCCTGGGCGGCGAGATGCAGGACAAGATCGTATTGCGTGTTGCCCGCGGCAGAGGCGAGCGCGCCGGGCACGGCGATGTCGCCTTCGGCAAACCGGAATTTTTTTGCCTGTTCGAGTTCTTTCAGGCGCGCCCGCTTCAGCGCGGGATCGTAGTAGGGATTGAGATTGTCGATCGCAGTGACGGCATGGCCGCGGTCCAGCAGCGCTTTTGCCGCATGGAACCCGATGAACCCCGCTCCGCCGGTGAGAAATATCCGCATGGTTCCGAAGGCTTAGGGCTGAAAAGACGTCGCATCAAGTGGACGCGCGGCGGGCCGTCATGCCAATAAGGACCGTCACCCCTTCCCCGAAAATCCATGGCCAAGCCCGCTCCGATCCGCAAAGCCGTCCTGCCTGTCGCCGGCATGGGTACGCGATTCCTGCCCGCGACCAAGGCCGTCCCGAAAGAGATGTTGCCGGTCGTGGACAAACCGGTCGTGCAATACGCCGTGGAGGAAGCGCGCGAGGCCGGGATCGAGCAGTTCGTGTTCGTCACCGGACGCGGAAAGATGGTGATCGAGGATCACTTCGACCACGCCTACGAACTCGAGGCACTGTTGAAAGAGCGGGAGAAGACGAAAGAACTGGATTCGCTTCTTGAAAGTCTGCCGCAATCCGGATCGGTGAGCTTCACGCGCCAGCAGAAGCCGCTGGGATTGGGTCACGCCGTGTGGTGCGCACGGCACTTCATCGGCAACGAGCCTTTCGCCGTGCTGTTGCCTGACGATCTTTGCGTGGGCAAACCTGGCGCATTGAAGCAGATGGTGAAGGCATACAATGAAGTGGGCGGCGGCGCGGTGATCGCGGCCGAGAAGCGTCCGCAAACGGAAATCCATCGCTATGGCGTGATCGCGCCCGGCGAGACCGACGGCAATGTCATCGAAGTCAAAGGCATGGTGGAAAAGCCGAAGGCGGAAAAGGCGCCCTCGCTGCTGCGGATCGTCGGACGTTACATCCTGCCGCCGGAGATCTTCATTGAGCTCGACCGCAAGGAAAAAGGTGCCGGCGGGGAAATCCAGCTCACCGACTCCATGCAGAAGCTTATCGGCCGGCACCCCTTCCACGCCGTGGAAGCAAAGTGCGAGTGGTATGATTGCGGCGACAAAGTCGGCTTCCTGCAGGCCAACATCGCCGTGGGGCTGTCGCGACCGGATATCGCCCCGGCCCTGAAAAAGGCCCTCGCGGGCGTCAAGCTCTGAGCCGTGACCGCGGGGTGGCCACTTTTAACCCAAGCGGGTTTGGCCGCTTGCGCGCCCCCCTAGGCTGGTTTAATCCCTCCCGGCTCTTTTCGAGGCCGGGGACTACACATGCGGAATATGATCGTTGGCGCGGTTCTGGCCGTGGCATTGATTGCTGGGCTCTTTGCGCTGGCGCACTACTACCCTGCCCAAATCGGCATGCAGGACCCCGCCTCTGCGGCGGCTGATGTCCAGCCCGGTTTCATCGGGACCAAGACCGTCGGTCCGTGGCTGCTGATCTGCAAACCCGGCCCGAAGATCACCACCGCCAATGGCATGGGCCATTGCCAGGTGAGCCTGATCTATCATCGCAAGGAGACGCCGAAGCAGGCCGTCCTCATCCTGACCTTCCGCGTTCAGGGGACTGCCCAGAATCTCGTGGCTATCGCTGTGGTACCGCCGATCGTGAAGAAGGGCGACGAGATGGATCTACAGGCTGGCCAGAAGCGCCTGCGCCTGCCGATCTCGGTTTGCAAGCCAACCGAATGCGCGGCTGCGGTTACGCTGGCGCCGCAGGGCGAAAAAGATCTTCTCTCGGTTCAGCAGGCAGCCCTCTTCTTCCCGCCGGCCGCGGACGGAAAGCGTCGTGGCGTTCCGGTGCCCTTCGTCGGCCTGTCGCAAGCCATCGATGCGATGCGCCGCGCGGAGAAGTGAGAACAGCTTCGAAGGTTATCCCGCCGCGTTGATGCGCTTTTCCCAAGCGTAAGCGGTTCTGACGATCTCATCGAGATTGTCAAAGTGGGGCTGCCAGCCAAGCACTTCGCGAATTTTGCGCGCGTCAGCGACCAGCCACGCCGGATCGCCGGCGCGCCGCGGGCTCTCTTTCGCCGGCAATGGACGCCCTATCACCCGTTCCACGGACGCGATGACTTCGCGCACCGAAGCGCCGTGGCCGTAACCGCAGTTCATCACCGAGGCGCTGCCGCCATCGCGCAGATAGGCGAGCGCTCGCATATGCGCATCCACGAGATCGCTGACGTGAATGTAATCGCGAACACCCGTGCCGTCCGCTGTCGGATAATCGGTTCCGAAAATATCCAGGTGCGGCACCCGGCCCAGCGCGACCTGTGAAGCGCGCTTGATGAGATGCGTGGCACGCGGGCTGCTCTGCCCCGTGCGCCCTTTGGAATCGGCGCCCGCAACATTGAAGTAGCGAAGCGCCACATAGCGAAGATCATATGCGCGCGCGCTGTCTTCGAGCATCCATTCCGTCATCAGTTTGGACCGGCCATACGGACTCACCGGTCCCGTCGGCAAAGACTCCGAAAGCGGATCGGGCGACTCGCCGGCATAAACTGTCGCCGTGGACGAGAAGATGAAGTGCTTTACCCCGTTCTTCACCGCCGCTTCGATAAGATTGCGCGCCACGACGGTATTGTTGGCGTAGTAGGACAGTGGATCGGCGACAGAATCCGGGACGACGATCGAGCCCGCAAAATGGATGATCGCGTCCACGCGGTGTTCGGCGATAATCCGGCCCACGAGCGCCGTATCGCCCGCATTGCCTTCGATGAATTGGGCATCTTCCGAAACGAGCCCGCGAAGGCCCGTGGTCAGATTGTCCAGAACGACAACATCCTGTCCGGCGTCCGCGAGGGCGTAGACCATGTGGCTGCCGATGTAGCCCGCGCCGCCGGTGACAAGGATAGACATGAAGAGAAATTCGCCTTTTTTTCGTGGCCAGCCTAGCCCGCGCTTTCTCTAGAGCCGGTAAACCCTGGGGAAGGTTTTTGGCTTGAAACCGGGGGTGGGGCGGGCGAAAAGCGGCCCTCGCAAGGAGAAACGCGATGCGCGTGGCCATGATCGGTACGGGGTATGTGGGCCTGGTCTCAGGCGCCTGCCTTTCGGAATTTGGCCATGACGTGATCTGTGTCGACAAGGATGCGGCCAAGATCGCGGCACTGAACGCCGGGAAAATTCCGATCTTCGAGCCGGGGCTGGACGAGGTCGTCGCCGCGAACGTCAAAGCCGGGCGTCTCTCCTTCACGGATAAGCTGGCTGACGCTGTGAAAAGCGCCGACGCCGTGTTTATCGCGGTCGGCACGCCAAGCCGCAGGGGCGATGGCCACGCGGACCTGAGCTTCGTTTTCGCCGCCGCCGAGGAGATCGCCGCAGCGATGGATGGCTACACCGTGGTCGTCACCAAATCGACGGTGCCGGTCGGTACGAGCCGCAAGGTCGAAGATGTGATCCGCAAGGCGCGTCCGAATGCCCAATGCGACGTCGTCTCCAACCCCGAATTCTTGCGCGAAGGATCGGCGATCGAAGATTTCCGCCGACCGGATCGCGTGGTCGTGGGCTGCGATACCGACCGCGCCAGAGGGGTGCTGACCGAGATCTATCGTCCGCTCTATCTCAACGAAACGCCCATCCTCTTCACGTCCCGCGAAAGCAGCGAACTCATCAAATACGCAGCCAATGCGTTCCTGGCGACCAAGATCACTTTCATCAACGAGATGGCGGATATCTGCGAGAAAGTGGGTGCGGATGTGCAGGATGTCGCCCGCGGCATGGGCCTGGATGGACGCATCGGCGGCAAATTCCTTCATGCAGGGCCCGGATTCGGCGGGTCATGTTTTCCGAAGGATACGCTGGCCCTTCTCAAGACCTCGCAGGAAGTGGGCGCCAAGACGCGAATCGTGGAAGCCGTCGTCGCGGTCAATGATCGACGCAAAATGGACATGGCCGAAAAGATCGAAACCGCCTTTGGCGGCGTGTCCGGCAAGACCATTGCCGTGCTGGGGCTTACGTTCAAACCCAATACCGACGACATGCGCGACGCCCCCAGCCTGGTGATCGTGCCGCACCTGCAGGCGAAGGGCGCGCGCATCCGCGCTTACGATCCGGAAGGGGCACATGAAGCCCGCAAGCTTCTGCAGATCGAAACCTGCGAGAGCGCCTATGAGACGCTCAAGGACGCCGACGGCATGGTGATTCTAACGGAATGGAACGAGTTCCGTGCGCTCGATCTTCAGCGTGTGAAAGGGCTGCTCAAGACGCCCTTGATGGTGGATCTGCGAAATATCTACCGGGCAGATCTGATGACCGAAGCCGGCTTCGACTATGTCAGCGTCGGACGAAAGCCGAAAAACTCTCGCGCCTAACGGCAAATCTCAAAACGCGAACGCAAAAAAGAATATGGAGGAACCCCGTCAGGGATTCCTCCATACTCGAAACTGTCAGGTTATTACGGGTTGCCCGTCGTCGTCGTGGACGGATGACCATTGCCGCCATTGCTGGCAACAAGAGCAACACCGCCAACCACGATGCCAAGACCCAGCACGATCAACAGCGTGTGGTTGTTCCACATCTGCGCCTGCTTCACACCGGCAGAGCCGCCAGGAGCCAGCGCGCCATGTTGGGCATCAGTCCCCGCGAAAGCCGCCGTTGTACCCGAAACAATCATTGCCGCGGCAACAACTGCAGTTCCCCACTTCCGAAACATAAGAATTCCTCCTGACTCGCCTCAACGATGGTTTGATCTAGCCTTACGTCGCCTTAGCTGTCAATTAACATAGAACAGTTTTGGCTGCTTTCCGGCCCTTCTTGCCTGCTTTCTGTGGCGCTCCGGCCACAGGAAAAGCAAAGCTTTTGTCACCAGAAATGCAGTCTACCCCCACCCGGTTCCGGGCGATCACGAGGGCATTCTAGCCGAATTCGGTGCCCCGGCAACCCCGCTTCATAGCGTTAACGAATGATTCCCCGTTCCGAGAGATAGCCGATCACCTGATCGCAGAGCGCTTCGGCGCTTAGATCGCCGCCAGGCAGGACAATTTCAGCCGCTTCCGGCGACTCGTATGGGCTGTCGATGCCGGTGAAGTTCTTGATCTGGCCGGCACGGGCCTTCTCGTAAAGGCCTTTGGGATCGCGCTGCATGCAAACTTCGATAGGCGTATCCACGAACACTTCGATGAACTCGCCGGGCGCAAGAAGATCGCGCGCCATACGCCGTTCCGAACGGAATGGTGAAATAAAAGAAACCAACACGATAAGTCCCGAGTCGGCGAAGAGCTTTGCGACCTCGCCAACCCGCCGGATGTTTTCCACGCGATCCGCATCCGTAAATCCAAGGTCGCGATTGAGCCCATGGCGGATGTTGTCGCCGTCGAGCAGATAGTTGTGACGGCCCTGCGCAAACAGCTTGCGTTCCACGAGATTCGCGATTGTGGACTTGCCGGACCCGGACAAGCCGGTGAACCAGAGCAC
>JBQCJO010000032.1:0-7986 GCA_051952735.1 Rhizomicrobium sp. | reverse complement strand
ACCGGGCCTGTGACAATTTCGGTACCCGGCGCGCCGCCGATGGGACCGCTCATCTGCTATGAGATTCTGTTCCCCGGCGAAGTCACGACGAAGGATCGTCCGCAATGGTTCGTCAATGTCACCGATGATTCCTGGTTTGGGCCGCCGTCGTCCGCAGGGCCCTATCAACATCTTTTGATCGCGCGCGTGCGCGCCATCGAAGAAGGCCTGCCTGTCGCGCGCGCCGCCAACACCGGCATCTCGGCCGTCATCGATCCGGTGGGGCGAATTGTGGCGAAACTTGGCAGCGGTAAGGCCGGCGTAGTCGATTCAGCGCTTCCAGCGGCGCTGCCAGAAACTTTCTTTGCGAAGTTCGGCGAAGCCGGGTTCCTCTTTATGCTGATTTTCGCCGCTGCATTGGGTTTGCTCTGGCCCGCCGCAACTTCCGGACGCCAAGCCCGTTAGACTCAATGGGCGCTTTTCTTGCGCCCGGAAACGGGGCTAAGGTCCCATTGGTAAACGGGAATTTGTGCAAGAGTGAACGTGCCCAAGAAGCAAGCCAGTCCCATTGACGTTCAGGTCGGAACGCGCGTCCGGTTGCGGCGCATGTTGATCGGCATGAGCCAGGAGCGGCTGGGCGAATTGTTGGGGCTCACCTTCCAGCAGGTGCAGAAATACGAGAAAGGTGTGAACCGCATCGGTGCGGGGCGCCTCTTCCAGGTCGCGCACATCCTCGGCGTCCCGATCGACTACTTCTATGAAGGCGTGAACGGCGTTTCGGAAGGCGCGCCGGGTTTCGCGGAGCCGGGCGGGGCATCACCGCCGGTGATGGAATTTCTTTCCAGCGGCGAGGGACTTCAGCTCAGCCTTGCCTTCATGAAGATCAAGGATCCGAAAGTGCGCAAGCGCGTGCTGGATCTGGTGAAGAGCCTCTCCGACGGCGAAGAGCCTTCCGAATAATCAGCCGCGCGATTTCTTTTCGTCGAGGCCGGAGCGATGCGTGCGCGCATCGAGTGCCTTATAGGCTTCGTCCGGCGTAACGCCGGAAGCCGCCCACAACACGAGCAGATGATAGAGCAGGTCGGCGGACTCGTTGACCAGGTGTTCTTTGTCTTCCGCGACCGCGGCGAGCGCCGTCTCCACGCCTTCTTCGCCCAGCTTCTTGGCGATCTTCAGCTTGCCCTGATGAAACAGCTTCGCCGTATAGGATGACGACGGATCGGCATCCTTGCGCGACTTGATCGTTTCGAACAGGCGATCGATGGGATGTTGCTCGGCCATGGTGCGACTCTAGGCGCGCTCCGCCGGGCTGTCACCGCCTTAAAGGTAAATCAGTTTACGGCAATCAGTTTACGCCGGGCTCCAGCAGGCGGCGCGCGATCACCTGTGCCTGAATTTCCGCGGCGCCTTCGAAGATGTTGAGGATGCGCGCGTCGCACAGCACGCGGCTGATCTCGAATTCCAGCGCGAAGCCGTTGCCGCCGTGTATCTGCAGCGCATTGTCCGCCGCAGCCCAGGCCACGCGCGCGCCCAGCAGCTTGGCCATGCCCGCTTCCAGATCGCAGCGGCGGCCTTCGTCTTTCTCGTGCGCGGCGTGATAGGCGATCTGCCGGGAAATCGCGATCTCCACGGCCATCATCACCAGCTTGTCGTTCACGCGCGGAAACTCGAAAATCGGCTTGCCGAATTGCGTGCGCTCGAGCGCGTATTGCAGGCCCAGATCGAGCGCGCGTTGCGCCACGCCGATGGCGCGCGCCGCCGTCTGGATGCGCGCGGATTCGAAGGTCTGCATGAGCTGCTTGAAGCCCTGGCCTTCTTCTGTGCCGAGCAGGTTCCTCGCCGGCACTTCGAAACCGTCGAAGCCGATCTCATATTCCTTCATGCCGCGATAACCGAGCACTTCGATCTCGCCGCCGGTCATGCCTTTGGCGGGGAAGATTTCCTTCTCGGTGAAGCGCGGCTTCTCGGCGAGCAGCATGGAAAGCCCGCGATAGCCCTTTTCATCCGGCAAGGTGCGCACCAGCAGTGTCATCATATCGGCGCGCGCGGCATGGGTGATCCAGGTCTTGTTGCCGTAGATCTTGAACGCATCGCCTTCGCGGACGCCGCGCGTCTTGAGTTCCGCAACATCGGAGCCGCCGGCCGGTTCGGTGAACACGGCCGTCGGAAGAATCTCGCCGCTGGCGATCTTCGGCAGCCAATATTTCTTCTGTTCGTCCGTGCCGCCAGTGAGGATGAGTTCGCAAGCGATCTCCGAGCGCGTGGCGAGCGAGCCGACGCCGATATAGCCGCGTGACAGTTCTTCGGAGACGACGCACATCGCCGTCTTGGAAAGCCCCGATCCGCCGAACGCTTCCGGCAGGCTCAAACCGAATACGCCTAGCTCCGACAGCTCGTCGATCACCGCCATTGGGATCAGTTCGTCTTTCAGGTGCCATTGATGCGCGAAGGGCGTTACCTTGTCCTGTGCGAAGCGATAGAACTGCTCGCGCACCATGCCCATGGTTTCGTCGAGCCCCGGCTCGCCATAGAACATTGCGCCCGCATGCGCGCGCAGATAATTGGCGATGCCGTCACGCACTTCGCGGCTGGTGCCCAGGCGCGTCAGTGCGTCCACATCCTCGGTCCAATATGCGCCGACTGTTTCGTTGCCGACGCCCATATTGTAAGGTCGCGCGATCTCGCCCTGGCTCATCGCGATACCACCGGCGAGTTGCGGCAGATACTCACCGAATGCCGCTTGCAGGATCAGCCGCTCGATGTCGCCAAAACGCTTCTCGTCCGAAAGCCTTCGCGCCCAGCGCGCCATCTGACGCAGCGCTTCGACATAGGTTGCGTACCAGGCGAAAGCATGCACGGCGCGCTGCTCGCGATCCAATGCCTTGGCATCCACCTTGCCGTTCGCGACGACCTTCGCCGCTACCGCCGTCTTCGATGCCGAAAGAAATCCCTCGGCCGCCACGACGGCTCTATCGCATTTCGAAAACAAATCGGTGTCGTTCATGGTCCCCGCCATGCCTGAAGGCGCACATGTTAAGCCGAATGGATGCGAACTTCAGCCCGTCTGCGCTTCCAGAACGTCCTCGAAGGTGCGCATGCCGGGACGCTGTGCGTTGACGAGCACCGCCATGTTGCCGGGCAGATGCTCGTTCTTCCACATCTTGGTGTGCGCGCGCGGGATGTCCGCCCACGGGAAGACTTCCGACATGCACGGGTCTATGCGGCGCTCGACCACGAGGCGGTTGGCCTGTGAAGCCTGCATCAAATTCGCGAAATGCGAGCCCTGAATGCGCTTCTGGCGCATCCACACATAACGCGCATCGAAGGTGATGTTGTAGCCGGTGGTGCCGGCGCAGAACACGACCATGCCGCCGCGCTTCACCACGAGGCATGACACCGGGAAAGTGCTTTCGCCCGGATGCTCGAACACCATGTCGACATCGTTGCCCTTGCCGGTGATGTCCCAGATCGCCTTGCCGAATTTGCGCGCTTCCTTCGTCCACGCGTCATATTCCGGGGTGCCGACCTGCGGCATCTGTCCCCAGCAGTTGAAGTCCTTGCGGTTGATCACCGCTTTCGCGCCGAGTGAGAGCACGAAGTCGCGTTTGCTCTCGTCGCTGATGACGCCGATCGCGTTTGCGCCGCTCACCGCGCAAAGCTGAACCGCGAACGATCCCAAACCGCCGGACGCACCCCAGATGAGGACGTTGTGTCCCGGACGCAGGATGTGCGGACGATGGCCGAAGAACATGCGATAGGTCGTGGCGAGCGTCAGCGTATAGCAGGCCGACTCTTCCCAACTGAGATGGCGTGGGCGCGGCATGAGTTGGCGGTCCTGCACGCGGCAGAACTGCGCGAACGAACCATCCGGCGTCTCGTAACCCCAGATGCGTTGCGACGGCGAGAACATCGGATCGCCGCCATTGCATTCTTCGTCGTCACCGTCGTCCTGATTGCAGTGCACGACGACTTCATCGCCGACCTTCCAGCGCGTGACCTTGCTGCCCACGGCCCACACGATGCCGGACGCGTCACTGCCTGCGATGTGATACGGGTTTTTGTGCGCGTCGATCGGCGAAACTGGAACGCCGAGACCGGCCCACACGCCGTTGTAATTCACGCCGGCCGCCATAACGAGAATGAGCACGTCGTGGGAGTCGAGTTGCCATGTCGGCACCACTTCCATCTGGAAGGATTTCTCGGGCTCGCCGTGACGCTCCTTGCGGATCGTCCACGCATACATGTTCTTCGGAACGTGCCCCATCGGCGGAATCTCGCCGATCTCGTACAGGTCCTTGTAGACGTCCAGCTGTGGCTTGGTCTCGACGGCGGCCATGAACCCTCGCTCCTCATTTCCCTGTCTGTAACGCGCTTGTTCCCGCGCGGTGGCGAGGTTGACCCAAGGTTTTGCTGCAATGCAACAGAAAAGTTGGTATGTGCCTGTGGAAGAACGGTTTTCCGCAATAATATTGCGCGTCACCCGGTGCGGCGGCGGAAACGGGCCTTTCGCGGCTTTCCGCTCGCCTTGGCGACAATCTCCTTCACTTTCACCGTCTGCCGGATGGAAAGCGAGGAGGCGAGCGAGCCCTTTTCCGGGTCGCCGAAGGCGCGGCCATAGCGCTCGATCCGCTCTTCCACCGAGCCCAGGAATTCACCTTCCCAGTCGGACAGCTTCACGCCGGAGGTTTCGGCGATCTTCTTCGCCTTGCGCAGCGCCTTCAGCGCGACGCGCTTGGCGTGCTTGCGCTCCGCCTCGCGCATCTCTTTTGGCGTCTTTCGCTTCGGCGGCTTTCCAAACGGCATGGATCAATGCGCGATGTGCGGATCCTTCTCGCCCGCTTTCATCGCGAGGTGGATGTTGTCGATCGCGACCGGGCAGGTGAAGTGCCTGGAGCGCGCACAGTTCGGATTGTAGGCCTCGTTGAAATCGATCGTCACCGACTTCGGCGGATAGGCGCCGAAATCACCGATATCGACATAACGCCCCGCGCCGTAAGCGCCCTTGCCGGTGAGATCGTCGGTGAAGAATGCCGACATGCTGGTGATCTGGTTGGGCTGATTGCTGTCCGTATAGAACGGAAGCGAGATCTTCTTGCCCTTCAAGGAGAACACGGCGTCGCCGGCGTGATAGAACTGCTTGTCGGTGCCGCGCGACGTGCGGAACACGCGCGGCGGCAGCTTGGGATCGGGCGCGAAGCTCGCGGTGACGCGATAGGCCGGATCGTAAGGGAAGAAATCCACGCCCTTGAAGTTGAGCGCGTCGGGATTTTTCTGGTTGTAGACGAAGAGACGCCAGCCCATCACGTTTGCTGCGACCTGGGTGGGATGGCCGGCGACATCGATGCCCATATCGATGGGGACGGATTTCTGCAGCGCCGCATCGCTGATGGTTTTGCCGTCCTTGCTCGCAACGGCAGCCGCGCCTTTCACCGTTACCGTGAGAATTCCCTTCGCTTTCGGGTCATGGCTCCAATGGAAGGACGCGGGCTTTCCTTTTTCGCCTTGCAGCACGGCGGTTTCGCCAGCGCGCAGATAAGCGGAGTCCTGAATCTTGAGAATGGCGTGCGGCGCCTTCGCCCAGCCGACATTTCCTTCGGCGAGGCTGCTCTTCCATGCTTCCTCGGGCGTCTGGTGCGGCGCGGCGGCTCCAAGAAAAACGAGGGCCATTCCGGCCAACAGGACAGCAGGTGCGCGCATGGAAAACTCCGGGTCACAATTCGCCGCCGAGACTAGTCACTGAGGCAAGCGGGGCAAGCCCATGTTGCAATGCAGCACGACTGGCTCCTTAATAGCGGCATGAGCGAGGGTGACGCACGTCGAGACAGGCCTTGGATTTTCCGGACCTATGCCGGCCATTCGAGCGCGGCCGCATCGAATGCGCTTTATCGCACCAACCTCGCCAAGGGGCAGACGGGTTTGTCCGTCGCGTTCGATCTGCCGACGCAGACCGGTTACGACAGCGACGATGCCTTGTCGAAAGGCGAAGTCGGCAAGGTGGGCGTGCCGATCTCCCATCTGGGCGATATGCGTGCGCTGTTCGATGGCATCCCGCTCGACAAGATGAACACGAGCATGACGATCAACGCGCCGGCGGCGTGGCTGCTCGCGCTCTATGTCGCCGTGGCGGACGAGCAGGGCGCGCCGCGCGCATCGCTCACCGGCACGACGCAGAATGACATCATCAAGGAATATCTCGCGCGTGGGACTTATATATTCCCGCCCAAGCCGGCGCTGCGCCTCACCACCGATACCATCGCCTTCACCACGGCCGAATTACCGAAATGGAATCCGATCAATCTCTGCTCCTCTCATCTGCAGGAAGCAGGAGCCGATGCGGTGGAGGAAGCAGCCTTCGCGCTCGCCGCCGCGATATCCGTGCTCGATGCGTGCAAAGCGCGCGGCGCGATTCCCGATAGCGAATTTCCCAAAGCCGTCGGCCGCATCTCGTTCTTCGTGAACTCCGGGGTGAAATTCATCACCGAGATCTGCAAGCTGCGCGCAATGGGCAAGGTGTGGGACGAGATCGCGAAAGACCGCTATGGCGTCACCGATCCGAAGCTGAGGCTCTTCCGCTATGGCGTGCAGGTGAACAGCCTCGGCCTCACCGAGCAGCAGCCGGAGAACAATGTCTATCGCATTCTCTTCGGCATGCTGGGCGTTACGCTGTCGAAGAATGCGCGCGCCCGCGCGGTGCAGTTGCCGGCGTGGAACGAAGCGCTGGGTCTGCCGCGTCCCTGGGATCAGCAATGGTCGCTGCGCCTGCAACAGATCGGCGCTTATGAAACCGACATGCTGGAATATGGCGACATCTTCGATGGCTCCAAGGTGATCGAGGAAAAAGTCGCCACGCTTGTCGCGCAGATCAGAGAAGAGATCGCGCGTATCGCCGATCTGGGCGGCGCGGCGACGCAGGAAGCGCTGGAATATATGAAGGAACGCCTTGTCGCCTCCAACGCCGCGCGCATGGAAGCGATCGAGACATCGGATGAAATCCGCGTCGGCGTGAACAGCTACACCGAAACCGAACCATCGCCGCTCACCGCGGGCAACGGCAATTTCGTCGTCGTCGATGAAGCGGCCGAGCGCGAACAGGTCGAGCGCCTGAAAGCCTGGCGCACGCAACGCGATCAGAAGAAGGTCGATGCGGCGCTGGCCGATCTGGAACGCGCGACCAAAGAAAACACAAACATCATGCCGGTCTCCATCGCCTGCGCGAAAACGGGCGTTACGACGGGTGAATGGGCTCGCACCTTACGCCATGTGTTCGGCGAATACCGTGCGCCCACCGGGGTTGCCGCGTCAGGCCCCGGCCGCAACGATCCGCGCATCGGCGAATTGCGCGACGAAGTGGACGCGGTGTCGAAGAAACTCGGACGCCGTCTCACATTCCTTGTCGCCAAGCCGGGCCTCGACGGCCATTCCAATGGCGCCGAGCAGATCGCCATCCGCGCGCGCGATGCGGGCATGGACGTCGTCTATGACGGCATCCGCTTCTCGCCGGAGGAGATCGTCTCCACCGCGAAGGAAAAGCAGCCGCACATGATCGGATTGTCGATCCTGTCCGGTTCGCACATTCCGCTGGCGCGCGATGTGATGGCGAAGCTGAAGGATGCGGGATTGAAGGATGTGAAGGTCGTCGCCGGCGGCATCATTCCGCCGGAAGACGAAGCCGCACTGAAAGCGGCGGGCATTGCCGCGGTATTCAGTCCGAAGGATTACGACCTCAACGCCATCATGCACGAGATCGTCGAGCTGGCCGGCGAAGGCTGATCACTTCTTCGGCTGCGGATCGGTCGTGCCCATGTCGGCGGTGAATTTCCACGCGCCTTTCGCATCCTTTGCCCACACTGTCAGGTAATGCCCCGTGATGTGCTGGCGGCGACCGGCGCTGTTGGGTCCGCTTTCAAATATCCAGTGGCCATCGGTCCAGCCCATCGCGCCGTCTTTCGATACATGTGCCGTGTCCGGCTCCCAGCTCAGGACGTTCGTTTTCGGATCGCCATTGCC
>JBQCJO010000031.1:0-2548 GCA_051952735.1 Rhizomicrobium sp. | reverse complement strand
AAAGCGGCGCATCGTCGTGGTGCTCGATCAGATCTCCGACCCGCACAATGTCGGCGCGATCCTTCGCTCCGCCGCCGCGTTCGGCGCCAGCGCGGTGGTCGTTCAGGATCGGCATGCGCCACCCGAGTCGGGTGTTCTCGCGAAGTCGGCATCCGGCGCGCTGGATGCGGTTCCTTACGTCGAAGTCGTGAACATCTCCCGCGCATTGGAGGATCTGGGGCGGCTCGGTTTCTGGCGCATCGCATTGGCGGGCGACGGCGAGCAATCGCTGCAGGAAGCGGCTCACCCCGGCGATGTGGCCATCGTTCTGGGCTCGGAAGGCTCGGGCATCCGCCGCCTCGTGCGCGAGCATTGCGATACCGCCGCGTTCATCCCCATCGAACGCAGCACGGAGAGCCTCAACGTCTCAAACGCCGCGGCCGTGACGCTCTATGAGCTGCGCCGGCGCTAGCCGGTTGGAACTTCACGAGCCCTCCACCATTATGTCCGCGAAGCGCCGACATGAGGGTGAACAATGCGCTCCTGCCTGCTCTACCTGATCGGCGTGCCGATCCCGATCATCATCGTCCTGTGGCTAATCACCGGCCACGCGTGAGTGCGCCGCTTCGCAATTGGATTTGATGCGACTGGATTTCAGAACAGCGCGGCGACCACGTTCTCGCCGCCGTAATTCTCGATGAAGACGAGCACCTTGTAGCCTTCGGCCATCTGCAGGCTGCCGTCGGTGCCGTGCACGAGAACGCCTTGGTTGCTCATCGTCGCGGTGCGCTTGTCATAAGCGAATTTCGGCACCAGGCCTTTGTAGTTGTTCTTGATGAGCGAGAAGAGGATGCGCGCATTCTCCGACGCGATGCGCACGCAACCCGCGCTGGAGCGCGTGCCGAGCAATCCGACATCGGCGCCGTCGGCGCCGTGGATCGCAAGGCCGGTCTGATATCCGTTCTTTTCCCAATTGAAGAACATCGCGAACGGCATCGGCTGGCGCCACTGGCCCGAGAAGTGATGGACGAACATCCGCTTGGGATCGAGTTCGTAATAACCCGCCGGTGTATAGCTCGGCTGCAGCGTGCCGTTCGGCGCCATCTCGACAAGCTCGCGTCCCGTCGAAACCGGCCAGTTGTAGAGCATCGCGAGATCGCCGCTCGCCTGCTTCTGGAAGACATACATCCGCTGCGCGGCGCTGCCGCGGTCGGCTTTGCTGACGAAGAGGAACAGCTCGAAATTGTCGAGCATCTCTTTGGTCAGGCTTTGGCGGAAATGCGCTGCCACGCGCGTGAGTTCTGCGCTGCTGGGCGGACGATCGTTGATCGACGGCGGCGCGATCTGCGCCGGTGCCTTGGGTGCAAACGGCACCGTCGCCTGCGGTGCGAGCGTGAAGTTCGGTTTGGGCGCTGACGCAACTCTCGTCTCCGGCGCCGGTTCGGTGACAGCCGGAAGTGCGGGTTTGCTTTCAAGGATCGGCGGGCGCAGGGACGGCGATGTCAATTCATGCGGCCGTTCGTTGATCGGCGCGCGCTGCGCAATCACCTGCTGCTTCTTTTCCGGAACGATCTTCTTTGGCTTGGCTTGCGCGACCGCGACAGGCTTCGCGGGTTTGCGCGACGCGACATCCACGTTGTGCATGTTGAACTTGTCGGCGACGACATCGAACAGCGCCACCGACGCGACTTTGGTCGCGGCCCATCCCGGCTGAAGAACGTAATCGTTGAGCGCGACGGCGGCGGCAGCGCCCTGCTCGCCCGCAACGCGCGCGCCATCGTGCGCGGCGATGTTCCAGGTGGGATGCTGCGAAAGCGCAACGGCCACGGTGAAGCTCGACGCCGCCGCGAGATACAGAACGCTGAGCTTCCGTAACGAAATCACACAGTTACCCCTCGTAGGCGCGAGCCTACCGACCCACAGTGCGGTTCGTCCCACTTTGGTACGCTAAGAGGTTAACAGGATTGCGAAAAAGCGGTTCCCGGACAAGGAAAAAGTCTTAACCGCTACGACAAAACCGCCACAGTGGCCGGGCCGCCCGGGTAGTCCTGGATGATCAGAAGGACCCTGTAGCCCTCGGTCAGGAGCGGCTTTCCCGCCATATCCCGCTGAAGCATGCCGTCCGTCCGGGTGGTCCCCGCGGCACTATCGAAGGCGAAGACCGGGACCAGCCCGTGCTCCCTGGCCTGGAAGCGGCGGAAATACTCCTCCGCCTTCTCAGGGGGCATACGGACACATCCGCCCGATGCGCGTTGCCCCAGAAGCGGGACATGGCCGATGGCGGAGTGCAGCGCCACGCCCGTGGCGCGATTGTGGATGGTGTAGTTCAGAAACATCGCCCACGGCATCGGCGCACCGTTCCAGCGATGCGAGCGATGTGTGGCATCGAAACGCGCGGGATCGAGCTGGAACAATCCTGTCGGCGTGCTCGTGAAATATTTTTCGCTGCGCTCGCGGCCCGTGGACACCGCAAACGTCTCTTCGAAGGCGAGCTTGCCGCTATCGGTCTTGTGGAAAACGAACATGTGCTGCGCCCACGGACCGGACGCCGCTTTGCTCACATAGAGAT
>JBQCJO010000030.1:0-2023 GCA_051952735.1 Rhizomicrobium sp. | reverse complement strand
CGATCGCAACAACCGCTTGCGCGGCGTGGCCGAAGCGCTTCGCCAATCGCAGTTGGCATTGATAGCGCAAGGCTCGACGGCGCATCCCTTCAACTGGGCGGCCTTCACGGTGATCGGTGACGGCCAGACTCTTTCAGCCGGCGTTGAACGCAGCGCCCAATTGACCGATGCGGGGCATCCATGAAAACGCGCGCAACTCTCATCGCAGCCGCTCTCTCTGTTTCGCTTTTCGCCGGCGCGGCGGAAGCCGCCCAATATGTCGTGGTCGAAGCGCGCGGCGTGAACCTGAAGGTCGGTACGATTGTCGACCCGACCAAACCGCTCGTGCTGAAGCAGGGACAGCATCTGACGCTCATCTCGGACAGTGGCCAGACCATCAAGCTCGACGGCCCGTATGAGAAAGCGCCAATCGCGTCGCAAGGCGTGCAGCTTGCCGCCGCTTTCACCGCGCTGGCTTCCAACAGCAAGGGACGATTGGGCGAAATCGGAACCACGCGCGCCGCCGGTAAGGTGGACTTGCCGAAGCCGTGGCTGCTCGACGCCGTGCATCCCGGCAGCGAATGCCTGCTGGAAGGGCGCGAGCCGATCCTGTGGCGGCCCGCTTCCGACAAGGCCGCGGATGTGGTGATCACGCCCGCGGACCGGAGCTGGAAGGCGCAAACGACCTGGCCGCGCGGCGACACCGAACTGGCCGTGAAGCCGGATATGGGCGTGCATGGCGATGCCAGCTACTTCGTCTCCGTGAACGGCAACGAAACGGCTATTTCCATCAGCACGGTTCCGGCCTCGCTCGCGAATGACCAGATGCGGGCGGCGTGGATGCTGCAGAAGGGATGCGCACCGCAAGCCGAGGCGCTGTTGCGCGCTTCGAAATGAATCTTGGTGCGTGGGTTCTGCGCGCGCGCAACCTCCTGCGCGGCCGGCACTTCAGCTCGATCGCCACGCTTGTTGTTGTGGCCGCCATCACGGCGTCCGTGTCGGTTCTTGCGGTCGACAAATTTCAACCGCTCCAAAACGCGGACAATTTCATCAAGGACATCGAGTTCGCCTTCGCGGCGCACGAGCAACCCAGCGACGATCGCGTCCGTATTGTCAGCATCGACGAAGACACGTTGCGGCACCTGCCGTACCGGTCCCCCATTGATCGCGGCATGCTCGCCGAACTGTTGAAGAGGCTCGATGCATCGCATCCCAAGGCGATCGGCATCGACATTCTTTTCGATCAGCCAACGGAACCGGCGAAAGACGCCGCCCTTGAGCGCGTGATCCGCACGATGAAAACGCCGCTGGTCATCGCGTATACGGAAGAATCCAGCAACGTCACGCCGAAGCAACTCGAATATCTGCGCTCCTTCGTGCCGGAGAACGATCGCGCCACGCCCGACCTGCCGAAGGATTCCTATGGCATCGTTCGCACCATTCATCCGGGCATGACGGTGGCGGATGGCCGCTATCTGTTGAGCTTTGAGCGTGCTCTCGCCGAGAAGTTCGGCGTGAAGACGGCGAACACCACGGAGACCATTGTCTGGCGCAAGCCTCCGAAAGGGCAGCGATACGATTACTTCGAAACCGGTGCGTGGACAGTGAACCAATATGCGTCGGCGATTTTCAATCTGGTCGGCCCCGCGCAGTTCAAGGATCGCATTGTTCTCGTTGGCTCCGATCTTACGCTTGTCGACCGCCACCGCACGCCGCTGGCGACTATTTCTCTCGATGGCGTCATGCCTGGCGTCTTCGCCCATGCCTATGGCGTCTCCACATTGCTCGATGGTGCGGTCTCTCCTTTTGCGGGGTGGAAAACGAATCTGGCGGTGTCGCTTTTTCTTGCGGCGCTTGGCGCGGCCTTGGGCGTTCTTAACTTCCATCTCGCGCCGCGGTTGGTGGTGCTTGCCGGTATCGTTGCGGCGTACTGCGTGGCAGGGCTCTACATCTATTATTACAGCGATCTGGTGCTGGGCCTTCTCGCGCCATCGCTGGCCTGCGTTCTCAGCTTCATCGTGATGGACTCGCTCACGGGTCTGCA
>JBQCJO010000029.1:0-2381 GCA_051952735.1 Rhizomicrobium sp. | reverse complement strand
CCTGCCAGATTTTCGGTGGGCTGCGGCACGTCGGGGTCGTTGGGTTCGCGCTTGGTGCCGACGGCCGGCGCCGCGCGGCGCACCTCGGTCGCGCCATGCGGCTTGAAATCCGCGATGGGGCGGCCTTTGCCGAAACTCTCGGCGGCTTTCGCCAGCCGCTCGATCGGGCGCACTTGTCCACGCAGGAACAGGATCGCCACCGCCAGCAGCACCAGCGACGAGATCACCATCCACAGCACGAACACATCGGCATTGGAAACTTCCAGCCGCTTGATCGGCACCTGCACTTGCAGAATGCCGTCGCGCACTTCCACGCGGATCACCGCGCGGTCGCCTTCCACATAAGTCACGAAAGGCCGTGTCATGCCCAATTGCTGCCGGAACGTCGCATTCAGCGGCCGGTTCACATAGGGCGCGCTACGCCGATAAGGCTTGTTCAGGCTCTCGTTCGGCATCTGCGCGATCTGATAACTGAGATTGCGCGCGGCCATGTCGAGAAGCTGCGTGCGTTCCGCGCCCGGCGGATGGCTCTCTTCCAGATTCACCAGGAACGCCACGTCCGCCGCCACGCCGCGCGCCATGCGCGCGGTCATGATGTCGTAATGGCGCACGAAGAAGGCGTAGGAGACGAAGCATTGCAACAGCACCACCGGCGCCACGATGATGATGAGCGAACGCCAGAACAGGCCGCGCGGCAGCCAGCGTTTCAGGATTCGAAAGGGGTGAGGCCTCTGCATCAGCTCACGCGGTCCGGCACAAGCACATAACCCACGCCGCGCACAGTCTGGATATAAAGCGGCAGTTTGGGATCATCCTCGATCTTCCGGCGCAACCGCGTCACCTGCACATCTATCGAACGCTCCAATGCCACGCCGAGCCGCGTGCACAGTTCCGTGCGGCTGAAGGAGCGTCCCGCATTGGCGGCGAACAATTTCAGCAGCGCGTTCTCGGCCGTGGTGAGCTTCACGGGCTTGCCGCTGCGCCGCAGTTCACCGCGCTCCGGATCGAACACCGCTTCGCCCATCTTCACCTGTGCATGCGGCGAGCGCTGCACCGGCACCGCGCGGCGCAAGAGCGCCTGGCAGCGCAGCACCAGCTCGCGCGGCTCGAACGGCTTGGGCAGATAATCGTCGGCCCCGGTCTCCAGCCCCGCTATGCGATCCTGCGCTTCGCCCATCGCCGTCAGCATCAGCACCGGCGTTTGGTCGGCGCCGCGCAGCGACTTCACGAACTCCAGCCCCGTCTCGCCCGGCATCATCACGTCCACGATCAGAAGATCGAACGCCATGCTCTTCATCAGCGCGCGCGCTTCGCCGGCATTGGCGGCGGTCGAGACGCGAAATTCGTTGCTGGTGAGGTAGCGCTGGAGCAGCGAGCGGATACGCTCGTCGTCATCCACCACAAGCAGATGCGGCTGCTCTGCGCTGGCGAGGGCAGAATTCATCGGGCGCTTCCGCTTGTTTTGCGCGAGCGTTCGGGCCCTGCGAGGCCCGTCAGCACGCGGCGAAATCCTTCCACCGCGTCGGGGCCGGCATCGCGAAATGCACGCACCAGACGCGGGCGTTGTGCGTCCCAGATCGCGGTTTCCAGCGCAACGCCCTTGGCGGTCAACTTAAGTTGCCGAGTGCGACGATCTTGCATACCGGCTTTGCGTTCCACATACCCGTCGGCGAGCAATTCGTTCAGCGCGCGGTTCAAACTTTGTTTCTTGATCTTCAGGATGGAGAGCAACTCCGTCACCGAAAGCCCCGGATTGCGCGACACAAAATAGAGGATGCGCCGGTGCGCGCGGCCCAAACCCGCGGCACGCAAATGATTTTCGCCCTGCGCGAACACGTCGCTGAATGCGAAGAACAACAGGTCCACGCCCTGCTTCAAATCCTCGTCCCGAAGGTATAGAGGGGAACCAGAGGGTCTTGGCTCGGTTTTTAGGTCAGCCATGCTGACTAGTTAGGCTGTGGCTCCGTCCCCCGCAAGGCCCGCTTCTGAAGGCAGAAGAGGGGCCCGGCAGCGTAAACAGTGAGGTTTTCCATGGTGACCGACGTTATTCCCTTCGACAAACGCGAAGGCTCGCTCTGGTTCGACGGCAAATTCGTGCCGTGGCACGACGCGCAGATTCACGTCCTCACCCATGGCCTGCATTACGCCTCGAGCGTGTTCGACGGCGAGCGCATGTATTCGGGCCGCCTCTACACGCGCGAAGAGCACACCGCGCGCTTGTTCAAGTCGGCGGAAATCCTCGACATGAAGATTCCGTTCTCCCAGAAGGAGATCAACGACGCCTCGATCAAGGCCTGCGAAGTGCAGGGCTTCAAGGATGCTTATGTGCGCCCCGTGGTGTGGCGCGGCAGCGAGCAGATGAGCGTCGCCGGCGACAAGAA
>JBQCJO010000028.1:0-4710 GCA_051952735.1 Rhizomicrobium sp. | reverse complement strand
GCAACGTACGCGCGCCCGTTCATCTCCGTCCCGCCCATCACGAGGACGTCCTGGCCGTCGGTGATCTCTTCGTAGACGGTCTTCTCAGGGTCGAGAATGTCGCGGCTCTGGTCGACGTACGCGAGCTCGACCGTCGGCCCGACGCGTAGTTCACCGTCATCCGGCTTCTCGGAGCCGGTCAGCATGCGGAACAGCGTCGTCTTGCCCGCGCCGTTGGGGCCGATGACGCCGACAATGCCGCCCGGCGGAAGATTGAAGTTCACGTTCTCATACAGAAGACGGTCGCCATAGCCCTTCGCCAGACCTTCGGCTTCGATCACCACGCTGCCGAGGCGCTCGGCGACGGGAATGATGATCTGGTTGGTGACGACGCGCGCTTCGTTGCTTTTGGCGACGAGTTCTTCGTAGGCGTTGATACGAGCCTTCGACTTGGCCTGCCGGGCCTTGGGTGACTTTTCGATCCATTCGCGTTCCTGCGCGATGGCGCGTTCCTGCGCGGCTTCTTCGGCGCCTTCCTGGCGCAGGCGTTTTTCCTGCACCACGAGGAAGGACGAGTAATTGCCTTCATGCGGAATGCCGCGGCCGCGATCGAGTTCCAGAATCCATCCCGTGACGTTGTCGAGGAAGTAGCGATCGTGGGTGACGAGGATGATGCAGCCTTTGTATTCGCGCAGCGTCTTTTCCAGCCACTCCACCGACTCCGCGTCCAGATGGTTGGTCGGCTCGTCGAGCAGCATGATGTCCGGTGCATCGAGCAGCAGCTTGCACAGCGCCACGCGGCGGCGCTCGCCGCCGGAGAGCGTGGAAACTTCCGCATCGCCTTCGGGGCAGCGCAGCGCATCCATCGCCTGATCGACCTGGCTGTCGAGATCCCAGAGGCCCTGGGCCTCGATCTCGTCCTGCAGCTTGGCCATTTCGTCGGCGGTTTCGTCGGAATAGTTCGCGGCGATCTCGTTGTAGCGGTCGACCAGCGCCTTCTTGGCCGCAACGCCTTCCATCACGTTGTCGCGCACGTTCTTGGACGCATCGAGGGTCGGCTCCTGCGGCAGGTAGCCCATGCGCACGCCCTTGGCGGACCAGGCTTCGCCGGTGAAGTCCTTGTCCATGCCGGCCATGATCTTCATAAGCGTGGATTTGCCCGCGCCGTTGACGCCGACGATGCCGATCTTCGCGCCCGGATAGAACGACAGCCAGATGTCTTTGAGGACCTGCTTGCCGCCGGGATAGGTCTTCGACAGACCTTTCATCACATAAACGAATTCCGGACCGGCCATGGCATTCACCTGAGAATTGCGGGAGCGGGGCCTTGTAGCGGGCGGCGCCCTTCCCCGTCAAAAACAAAAAGGCCGGGAGAAATCCCGGCCTTTCCGTGTGTCGTTTCCGGAAGGATCAGAAGTTGATCTTCGCCCGGCTCAGCACCGCCAGCGAGTTCACGCCCTGCTGGCCGGCGAGGTTCTGCTGCCACGCCGCGTTCGCCTGCAGCGCGAGGGCACCGTCGAAGAAGGTGGTGACATACCCCATCTCGAAATCGGTTTCGGGCGTCTTGCTGGCCAGCGAGACATGTTCGGTGCCGGTGAGCAGATTGCCGTCATCGTCGAGGCCGGTGCCCATCGTCAGGCCGAGGCCGCCGGAATAGACCTGGATCGGACGGCTGACCGCGAGGCCGAGGCTGTCGTTGTCCGCGAACAATCCGTGCTTGGCGATGGCCACGCCGTAAGCGCGGCTGTGCAGCGTGTCGGCGCTGGTGGCGATGCTGTTGGCGCGCAGATCGAGCTGTGTGATGCCTTCGCTGTAGGACACCGTCGTCACCCAGCCGCTGCCGAAACCGACGCGCGCGGAGATGCCCAGTGCGCTGGTGTTGGCGCTGTCGGCGACGGCCAGCGCGCCGGAATTCACGCCGCCCAGCATGCCGTGACGCTCGAGCGTGTTCGATGCGGTAAGACCAAGACCGCCCCATGACGCGAAGTCCCAGTCGAGGCCGGCCATCGAGGTGGTCGCGGTGCGCTGGTCGAAGCGCGTCTGCGGGCCTTGCACCTGCGCGAGATAGGAGAACACCGGCACTTCGTATTCGGCGCGGTCGGTGCCGAGTTGCGATTGGCCGAAGCTCATCCGCAGATCGCTGGCGAGCGCGAGCGTCGCTCCCACGAAGCTGCCGCCATCGGTAAACGATTGGTAGGGCGAATTGAGCGCGGAGCCGGAGAGGAACAGGCCGTCATAAGCGCTCGATCCCTGCAGATCGTAACCGTTGAAGCGGCCCTGCAGATCGAGGTGATAACCCGCGTTGATCGCGAAGCTGTCGGACAGCGCCGTGGAGAACTCCAGATCGCGCACGTCGTAACGGTGACGATCCGAGGTGAGGAATTCGCCGGAGAGCAGGCGCGGCGTCACGGTGTCCACAGCGTAACCCGAGGCCACGAAGTGTCCGAGCGGACCGTTGCCGGAAACCGCAAACGGCGCATAGGAGACGAACGGCGACGACAGGAAGTAATCGGTGAAGTCGAGGCCCGGATTGTAGATTGCCTGCGACATGTCCGCGTGGAACGTGCGGCCGTAGGAATCGACCAGAACCGAGTTTTTCAAAAGCGTCGAGTTGCGGATCGCAACCGACAACGGTCCCGACACCATGCTCTTCTGCACGCCCGCGACGCCGAGTTTGGAGAGCGACTTCGTGGCGTTGTTGTCGCCGTTGAGGCCGGAAACGCTCGTCGTGGACGAGGGCGTCAGTGCGCCGTTTCCAGGCGCGGTTGCCGCCACCGTGAATTTCTTGGTCGCGACGATCGTGGAGCCGACAGGTCCGAGCGCTTTCTTGATGTCCACCGCGCCGCGGCCGAACACCGGATCGACGCCCGCCGCACCGATATCATCCGTAGTCTGGAAGATGATGCTGGCGATCTGGCTCGATGTGAGTTGCGGCCACTGGCCTTTGATGACCGCGGCGACGCCCGTCACGTAAGGCGCGGCCATCGATGTGCCCGACAGCCAGCCGTAGTCCGGAGCCGTGGAAGAGCCGTTGCCCACCGCGGACCAGATGTCCACGCCCGGCGCCACCACGAAGTAATCCTTCATGCAGTAGCTCTTGCCGCCCGAAACCTGGCAGCGATTGCCCGGCGTCTGGCTGAAGGATCCAACCGCGCCTTTGCCGCCATTGCTGCAATTCGTGGCCGTGAAGCCCGTGGGCGTGCAGCCTGTCGCGCCGACAACGATCATCGAGCCGCGAATGCCATCCTGCAGCGCGCCCGCTGCGAGGTAGCCGCTCGCAGGATCGGCGGGGCCGGAATTGCCCGCGGACGTCACGATCAGTGCGCCGGCGGCAACCGCCTGACGCAGCTGTATGGTGTCGGCGCTCGTGAACACGCCGCCGCCGATGGAGACGTTGATGACCTTCGCGCCGTGCTGCGCGGCCCACACGATGCCCTGATCGACGCTGTTGCAGCTTTCGCCGCCGCACACTTTCACGGGAAGGATGGAAGCCTGGCTGGCGAGACCGGTGGTGGTGCCCGCTGCGATGCCGGCGACATGCGTGCCGTGCGTCACGACGGATGTGCCGTTGTAAACGTCGTCGTCGCCACCGACCTTGTTGGTGGCGCTCGTGCAGGGATTGACGCCGTTCTTGATGCAGGTGCCGGTCAGGATGCGGCCGGTGAATTCCGGATTGTTGAGATCGATGCCGCTATCCACGATACCGATGATCACGCCCTTTCCCTTGGCGGAGAAATTCCAGCCGAAGGCGGACGCCGCGATGCTGTGCGCTGTGTTGCACCAGCCGCCGGCGAAATTCGTTGAGACGCTGCAGGCGATGTCGGGGGTTTTCGACGTGGAGGAAACTTTCTTTGCCGGCGCCTTTGCCAGCACACTCGGCCGTGCGGCCAGAACATCGTCGGCGCGCACTCCGTAAACCGAACCGTCATCGCTGAATTGCGATGGCGTGAAAACGTCATCGAGATCGATGGAAATGCTGCCGAGCGAATTGCTCTGGCTGCGTTCCAGGTTCTCGGCCTGCGCAAAGGCGGAACCGGCGACAAGCGTCGCGGCCGCAAATACGCCTGCAAAAACGGATTGGATGCGCGTCATGTCCCCACTCGGTTGGCCGTCCGGCAAACCGCCCAAAAAGCCGGATAAAACCTTATCAGACGCGGGTTTTCGATCAACGGAATCATCGGTCAATCTGTTGCGGCCAGGCCACTCTCGGCCACGAAGTTAATCATCGGGAAATCGGCCGGTTCCCACCGGAACGGGTACCCCGAAAAACCATGGGACGGCCGGCGGATTAGCGCCGTAGCCGTCCCATGCTGCCCCCTTCAATGCGGACCCAATTAACCGCGGGCACTAGCCCCCTATGCCGTTGGACCCGCGGCGCGTGGAGAATGCCGTGACGTTCGTTTCATGCAAGCTTTTGCAGAGCAGCCCTGCGTTGTTTGCAACAGAGTGTTGATTATTTGCCACAAAATGTCGCGTGGAAGTGGCGCGCAAAAACCGGCCCGCAACCAGCATTCGCAAGATTGTTAAATCTGCGCGAAGTGCTTGGAAAGCTTGAGTCCCTGGCGCTGATAGTTGGAACCGATCCCCTGCCCGTAAACCTCCGGCGGAGGATCCGTCAGACGCTCGAACACGAGCCGGCCGATGATCTGGCCATGTTCCAGGATAAACGGAACTTCGCGCGAACGAACCTCCAGCACGCCGCGCGCGGCGGGGGCACTGCCCTTCTCGTAG
>JBQCJO010000027.1:0-2026 GCA_051952735.1 Rhizomicrobium sp. | reverse complement strand
TGGGTGAAATTCTCAGCGGGGGCATCTGATGGGCACGGCGCGGCGGCCGATGGGCGTGTATCAGCCACGGTCGCGGAAGGCGGCGTTCCAGGACGCCATGAGCGATGCCCGGCAGACGCTGGGGCGTGTGCTTTCCATCGTTGCGTTGCGCGGCGCTGGGCTGATTCTGTTTCTGGGATGCGTCGCGGCGCTGATCGCGCTGGCGAGCTACAATTACGCCGACGGCAGCATCAACAACGCGACCGGCGCATCGCCCAGCAATTTGCTCGGCGGCTTCGGCGCGACGGCGGCCGATCTTCTGCTGCAGACCTTCGGCATCGCAGCCCTCGCGTTCCTCGCGCCGCCCGCGTTCTGGGGCGTGCGCGCGATGACGGGCAAGCATCTCTCCTATGCGCTGTGGCGCGCGTTCGCGTGGTTTCTCGGCACGCTGTTCGTCGCGGGCGGGCTTGGCCTGATGAACGGCCCCGCATCGCTGCCGACGACGAGCGCCGGCGGCATGATCGGACTCGCGGTTGCGGGGCTCTCCAATCACGCGGCGCATTTCTACGGCGCGCCGTGGGCCGGCACCGCACTGCCGCTGTTGCTGCTGCTGACGGGATTGCCGCTCGCGTTCCTCGCCACCGGCGTTCATTTCTTCCGCATGATGCGCGGCATCGCGAACGTGCCGGCATTCTTCCTGTGGGCGCACGGACGCACCAGCGATGCGGTGCGCGAACTGCGCGACCGCCGCCCGAAATCCTACGATCATCACAACGACGATGACGACGGCGATCACGATTACGACGACGATGAGGACGAAGACGACGACGGCTACGAGCTGAAGATCCGTCCCGAGCCGGTCGCGGCGACGCCGGGCGTCGATACCGGCGTTCCGGAACGCAAATCCGGCGTGCGCGTGAAGCGCGAAGAGCCGAAGAAGAGCACGCCGCTCAAGCCCGCCAAGCAACCGGCGCTCAATCTTTCGCATAGCGAATATCAATTGCCTGCGCTCGGCTTGCTCGCGGAGCCGGTGCGCGTGACGGACAATTCCGACATCACCGACGAAGCGCTGGAAGAAAATGCGCGCATGCTGGAAGCGGTGCTTTCCGACTTCGGCGTGCGCGGCCGCATCCATGCGGTGCGCCCCGGCCCGGTGGTGACGCTCTATGAATTCGAGCCGGCGGCGGGCGTGAAGTCCTCGCGCGTGATCTCGCTGTCCGACGACGTGGCGCGCTCGATGAGCGCGGTGTCGGCGCGTATCGCGGTGATCCCCGGACGCAACGTGATCGGCATCGAGTTGCCGAACCAGAACCGCGAGACGGTCTATCTGCGCGAGCTTCTGTCCTCCAACGATTTCGAGAAGGCGCGCGCACCACTCACCCTGGCACTCGGCAAGACCATCGGCGGCGAGCCGGTGATGGCGGATCTCGCCAAGATGCCTCATTTGCTGATCGCCGGCACCACCGGTTCGGGCAAGTCGGTTGGGCTCAACACCATGATCCTGTCGCTGCTCTATCGCATGCCGCCGGAACTGTGCCGCATGATCATGATCGATCCGAAGATGCTCGAACTGTCTGTCTATGACGGCATTCCGCATCTGCTGTCGCCGGTCGTCACCGATCCGCGCAAAGCCGTCGTCGCGCTCAAATGGGCGGGGCGCGAGATGGAAGAGCGTTACCGCAAGATGTCCAAGCTGGGCGTGCGCGGGGTGGAAGCGTTCAACGACCGCGTCCGCAAGGCGAAGGACAAGGGCGAGCAGCTCAAGCGAACGGTGCAGACCGGCTTCGACCGCGAAACCGGCAAGCCGATCTACGAAGACGAGATGCTCGAACTGGAGCCGATGCCCTACATCGTGCTTGTGGTCGATGAAGTCGCCGATCTGATGATGATTTCCGGCAAGGAGATCGAAGGCGC
This sequence comes from Rhizomicrobium sp., assembly GCA_051952735.1. Taxonomy (GTDB): domain Bacteria; phylum Pseudomonadota; class Alphaproteobacteria; order Micropepsales; family Micropepsaceae; genus Rhizomicrobium. The sequence continues at coordinate 133 of JBQCJO010000027.1, read as the reverse complement.
GGTGCAGCGCCTCGCACAGATGGCGCGCGCGGCAGGTATTCATCTGATCGCGGCGACGCAGCGCCCCTCGGTGGACGTGATCACCGGCACCATCAAGGCGAACTTCCCGACGCGTATTTCCTTCCAGGTCACG
>JBQCJO010000026.1:0-2664 GCA_051952735.1 Rhizomicrobium sp. | reverse complement strand
TATGCCGCGCCGGCCGACGGCGGCCGCGTGGTTCTCTATCTCGTGGACGTCACCGAGCAGAAGGCGCTCGAGACGAAATTTGCGCAGTCTCAAAAGATGCAGGCTGTCGGCAAGCTCGCGGGCGGCGTCGCGCACGATTTCAACAACATCCTCACTGTCATCATCGGCAATTCCGAATTTTTGTTGATGCGCCACACCGCGGGCGATCCGTCGTTCAACGAGATCAACCTCATCCATCAGGATGCGTTGCGCGCCGCCAATCTGGTGAAGCAGCTTCTCGCTTTCAGCCGCGAGCAGACGATGCAGCCGAAGGTGATGGCGCTGAACGGGGCCATCGCCGAGATGCACCAATTGCTCAGCCGCCTCGTCGGCGAAGGCATCGAGATCAAACTCGAGAACGCGCCGGATCTTTGGCCGGTCAATGCCGATGAATCGCAACTCACCAATGCGATCATGAATCTCGTCGTGAATGCGCGCGATGCGATGCCCAAAGGCGGCACGGTGACCATCCGCACCGCGAACCAGACCGTGGCGCAACCCACGGCGCTGGGCGCCGCGATCATGCCCGCCGATGATTATGTGCGCATCGACGTCGCCGATCAGGGCACCGGTATCGCTAAGGAGCATATCGGCAAGATCTTCGATCCGTTCTTCACGACGAAGCCGGTGGGACAGGGCACGGGCCTTGGCCTCGCCACCGTCTATGGCATCGTCAAGCAGACCGGCGGTTACATCACGGTCGACAGCGAGATCGGCAAGGGCACGACGTTCTCGATCTTCCTGCCGCGCTTCAAAGGCGAGATGCCCGCTCCGGTTATGGAAACCGCGCCCGCGCGCGATATCACCGGACAGGACACCATCCTGCTCGTCGAAGACGAGGAAGCCGTGCGCAGCTTCGCCGCGCGCGCGTTGCGTGTGCGCGGCTATAAAGTGCTGGAAGCACCGGGCGGCGAGGAAGCGCTGGAGTTGGTGCGCGAGCATCCGGGCGCCATCCATCTGCTCATTACCGACGTGGTCATGCCCAACATGGATGGCCCGACCCTGGTGCGTAATCTCAAGCGCCTTCGTCCTGAAATCGCGGTAATCTTTATGTCGGGCTATGCGGAAGAAGCCTTCCGCCGCAACGAGCAGAACACCGCCGACATGCACTTTTTGCCCAAGCCCTTCGGCCTCAAGCAATTGGCGGCAAAGGTGAAAGACGTTCTGTCCGCGGCGCCCGCCGCGAAGAACTGATTTTGCGCTGCACCTAACAAAAAAGTGTCCGCTGGCATCCGCGCGTGCGGATAGAGTTCGCCCGCTCTTCGGGAGGACCATTCCATGAAAAAGATTCTGCTTGGCACCGCGCTGGTGCTTGCCCTCGGCGGTGCTGCGATCGCGGCCGCGCCAGACTATGTGTCCAAGGCCGTGAGCGATACGACGCGGCCGAAAGCCGACACCGATCGCGATGCCATACGCCTGCCCGCTGATACGATTGCGTTCGCGGGCGTAAAGCCGGGCATGAAAGTCGCCGAGTTGTTTCCGGGCGGCGGATATTTCACGCGCATGCTGAGCGATGTCGTCGGATCCTCCGGCCACATCTACGGAATCGAGAACGCCAAGTGGGACGACGGTTCCGACGCGAAAGTCGCCGCCAGCCACAAGAATGTTTCCATCCAGATCGTGAAGTTCGGCGAGTTCAACCTGCCGGAGAAAGTCGATCTGTTCTGGATCACGCAGAACTACCATGACCTGCACATCGCCAAATACGGCAAGGTCGATATGGCCGTATTCAACAAGCATGTGTTCGACTCGCTGAAATCGGGCGGCACCTATTTCATCCTCGACCATCAGGCCAATCCGGGGACCACCGAGGCCGGCATCGAGAAGCTGCACCGCATCGAAAAGGCCGAAGTGATCCGCGAAGTCGAAGCAGCCGGATTCAAGCTGGCGGGCGAGGGCAATGCCCTTCACCGCACCGGCGACGATCACACCAAGTCGATCTTCGACAAGTCCATTCAGGGCCACACCGACCAGTACATGCTGAAATTCACCAAGCCCTGACTGTTCCCATATTCTAGCTGTCATGGCCCGCCGGAGTGCGGGCCACCCAGTTGAAGTTCGCGTAACTCTCGAAAATGGAGACGGCGAATTTCTTTCGCTATAGGTTAGATGTCACCTGGGTGGCCCGCTTTTGCGGGCCATGACACTTTTTTTGTGGAAAGCTTGTGGGAAAGCTCCGACTTTTGATCGTGGCGCTGTGTTTTGCGCCGTTCGCTCCGGCGCTTGCCGCGCAATGTCCGTCGCATGGCGCACCGATGGCGCGCACGGAGCTTCTGTTCGGCGCCGGCCGCGTCAGCGACGCGCAATGGAAGGCGTTTCTCGCGCGCGAAGTGACGCCGCGTTTTCCCGATGGCCTCACCGCATTCGACGGATATGGCCAATGGAAATCGCCGCGCGGCGCGATCTCCAAAGAGCGGTCGCACATCCTGCTGCTGTGGCATGCGGCGGGTGCTGATGCTGATGCCAAGATCGACGCGATCCGGGACGCCTACAAAAAGCGCTTCCACCAGCTCTCCGTGATGCGGGTCGACAGCACCGACTGCGTCGCCTTCTAGCCACCCTTTTCCCCAACCCGCCCGGCTGTCCATTGGTCGCAGATTTCTATCTTGCGAATGATAATGACTC
>JBQCJO010000025.1:0-4493 GCA_051952735.1 Rhizomicrobium sp. | reverse complement strand
TGGCATCCGTGGCCGATTCCGGACTCGATGGCGAAGTGATCGACCTGCGCACCTTGGTGCCGCTCGACATCGAGACCATCGTGAACTCCGTAAAGAAAACGGGCCGCTGCGTGATCGTGCATGAAGCGACGCATACGTCCGGCTTCGGCGCGGAATTGTCCGCGACGGTGCAGGAGAACTGCTTCCACCATCTCGAAGCGCCGATCGAGCGCGTGACCGGATGGGACACGCCCTATCCGCATGCCTTCGAGTGGCAGTATTTTCCGGGACCGGGCCGTGTGATCGAAGCGCTGAAGCGCGCGATGGAGGGTTAAATGGGCAAATATGTCTTCAAGCTCCCCGATGTCGGCGAAGGCACGGCGGAAGCCGAAATCGTCGCCTGGCATGTGAAGGTCGGCGATACGATCCACGAAGACCAGAACATGGTCGATGTGATGACCGACAAGGCGACGGTGGAAATGACCTCGCCGGTCAGCGGCAAGGTGATCGCGCTGCATGGCGAGCCGGGCGCGATGGCGGCAGTGGGCTCCGCGCTGGTCGAACTGGAAGTCGAAGGCGCGGGCAATGTGAAAGCCAATGGTGCCGCGCCGGACGCGAAGAAGGCCGAAGCGCCGAAGCCCGCGCCCAAAGCCGAAGCCAAGCCGGAACCGAAGAAAGAAGATGTGAAGCCCGCGGCCACCGCGCCCGCGATGCATGCCGCCGCGAAGCCGGCATTCGCGACGCGCGCCGAAGGCGACAAGCCATTGGCGTCTCCCGCGGTGCGCCAGCGCGCGCGCGAAATGGGCATCGAATTGCAGTTCGTGCCGGGCAGCGGTCCTGCCGGGCGCATCGGCCATGAAGATCTCGACGCGTACATCCAGTCCGGCGGCAAGGGCCTTGGCGCGCGCAGCGGCGGCTCCGCCTATGTGCAGCGCGACGGCGTAGATGAAGTGAAGGTGATCGGCCTGCGCCGCAAGATCGCGGAGAGCATGCAGAACGCCAAGCGCCGCATTCCGCATTTCGCTTATGTCGAAGAGATCGACATGACGGAGCTGGAAAGCCTGCGCGCGCATCTGAACAAGACCAAGCGCGCCGACCAGCCCAAGCTGAACGTGCTGCCGTTCTTGATGCGCGCGCTGGTGAAGGTGCTGCCGCAATATCCGCAGATCAATGCGCGCTTCGATGACGACGCCGGCGTGGTGCATCGCTATCACGCGGTGCATATCGGCATCGCGACGCAGACGGCCAACGGCCTCATCGTGCCGGTGGTGAAGCATGCCGAAGCCCGCGACGTGTGGGACAGCGCGCTGGAAGTGTCGCGCGTCTCGACCGCAGCGCGGGAAAACAAGGCGGGCAAGGATGAGCTGACCGGTTCGACCATCACCATCACGTCGCTTGGCACCTTGGGCGGCGTGGCGACGACGCCGGTGATCAACTATCCGGAAGTCGGCATCATCGGCCCCAATGCGATCATCGAGCGGCCCGTGGTGCGTGACGGCGCTATCGTCATCCGCAAGATGATGAACCTGTCGTCGTCCTTCGATCACCGCGTGGTCGATGGCTATGACGCCGCCGAGTTCATCCAGAAGATCAAGGCGCTGCTGGAGCATCCCGCCACGCTGTTCATGGATTAAGTCATGCCTGAGAAAATCCACACCAAGGTTCTCATCGTCGGCGGCGGTCCCGGTGGCTATGTTGCCGGTATCCGTTGCGGTCAGTTGGGTCTCGATACCGTGCTGGTCGAAGCGGCGAAGCTGGGCGGGACGTGCCTCAACATCGGCTGCATTCCGTCCAAGGCGATCATTCATGTCGCGGCGGAATATGAGACGATGGCGCATGCGGCGCAGAAGCCGCTGCACGGCATCTCGCTCAAATCCGCGCCGACCATCGACTTCGCCGAAACGGTGAAGTGGAAAGACGGCATCACCAAGCGGCTGAACACGGGCGTCGGCGGATTGCTCAAGCGCTCCAACGTGAAGGTGATCGAAGGCTGGGCGACGTTCAGCGACGGCAAGACCTGCACCGTGAAGACGAAAGACGGTGAGCAGACCATCACCGCCGAACACGTCATCCTCGCCACCGGCTCGGTGCCGGTGGAGCTGCCGTTCCTGAAATTCGGCGGCAAGGTAATCTCGTCCACCGAAGCGTTGTCACTGCCGTCCGTGCCGAAGAAGCTGGCTGTGGTTGGCGCCGGTTACATCGGCCTCGAACTCGGCATCGCGTTCCGCAAGCTGGGCAGCGAAGTCACCATCGTCGAAGCGCTGGATCGCATCTTGCCGCTCTACGATGCGGCGCTGACGCAGCCCGTCGCGAAGTGGCTGGAGAAGAACGGCGTCACCGTTCATCTCGGCGCGAAAGCGAAGGGCGCGAGCAAGACGGGTTTGGATGTTGAACTGAAAGACGGCAGCAAGCTCGATCTTCTCGCCGACAACATTCTCGTCACCGTGGGCCGCAAGCCCGTTACCGAAGGCTTCGGCCTCGAGAACATGGCGGTCGATATGCACGGTCGCTTCGTGAAGGTGGACGGGCAGTGCCGCACCTCGATGAAGAATGTCTGGGCCGTCGGCGATCTGGTCGGCGAGCCGATGCTGGAACACAAGGCCGCCGCGCAGGGCGACATGGTGGCGGAAATCATCGCCGGTCATGCGCGCGAGTTCGATCACAACTACATTCCCGCCGTTTGCTTCACCGAGCCGGAAATCGTTTCCGCCGGGATGAGCCCGCATGAAGCGGGCGAGGACACCATCACCGCCATGTTCCCCTATATGGCGAACGGTCGCGCGCTCAGCATGGATGCGGGCGACAATGGCGGCTTCGTGCGCATCATCGCCCGCAAATCCGACCACAAGGTGCTGGGCATCCAGGCGGTGGGCGCGCATGTGAGCGAGCTGTCGAACGAGTTCTCGCTTGCGATCTCGATGGGCTCGGTGCTGGAAGACATCGCCGGAACGATCCATGTGCATCCGACGCTGGGCGAAGCGTTCCATGAATCCGCGCTGCGCGCCCTGGGACACGCCATTCATATCTAGGGATTTCGCCATGACATACCGCGCACCGCTGACCGATATCGCCCATGCGTTGAAGGTCGCGGGGCTGGACGAGCTTGTCGCAACCGGCGCGTTCGATAACGCCGATCAGGAAACCGTCACCGCGGTTCTGGAAGCGGCAGGGCAACTCACCGAAGGCGTGCTCGCGCCGCTCAATCGTTCCGGCGATTCCGAAGGCGTACGTCTGGAAAACGGCAAGGTGCGCAGCGCCACGGGTTTCGCCGATGCATGGAAGCAATATGCGCAGGGCGGCTGGACCGGATTGGCGGCCGAACCGGAATTCGGCGGGCAGGGCTTGCCGAAGGTGCTGTCGCTCGCCGCGTTCGAGATGGCGCATGCGGCGAATATGAGCTTCGCGCTGTGTCCGCTGCTCGGCGAAGGCGCGATCCATCTTCTCTCGCTGCACGGCACCAAGCGGCAGCAGGGCCTCTACCTGACGAAGCTTGTTTCCGGCGCATGGACCGGAACGATGAACCTCACGGAGCCGCAAGCCGGTTCCGATCTGGCGCTGGTGCGCTGCAAGGCCGAGCCCGACGGCGCGAACTACCGCATCACGGGCCAGAAGATCTTCATCACCTGGGGCGATCACGACATGACGGACAACATCGTCCATCTCGTGCTCGCGCGCCTGCCCGATGCGCCACCGGGCGTGAAAGGCATTTCGCTGTTTCTCGTGCCGAAAGTTCTCGTCGGCGATGACGGCAAGCTGGGCGCGGCGAACAGTCTGCGTCCGCTCTCGCTTGAGAAGAAGCTCGGTATCCATGCCTCGCCCACCTGCGTAATGGGCTATGAAGGCGCTTACGGAGAAATCGTTGGCAAGCCGGGCGATGGCCTTTCGTTGATGTTCCTGATGATGAACTCCGCGCGGTTGAATGTGGGCATGGAAGGTGTCGGTGTCGCGGAAGCCGCGACGCAGAAGGCGCTGCAATATGCGCGCGAGCGGCGGCAGGGCCGTTCGCCATGGAGCAAGGACCAGACGGCGTTGATTGTCGATTTGCCCGATGTGCGGCGTATGCTGGCGCTGATGACGGCCAAGACGCAGGCCGCGCGCACGATCTGCTACGCCACGGCCGTCGCCTCCGACATGGCAAACCACGCCAAATCCGAACACGCGCGCGAAGCCGCGAAACTGCGTGAGGACATTCTGGTGCCGATCGCGAAAGCGTGGAGCACCGATGTGGCGGTGGAAGTGGCGTCGCTGGGCGTGCAGGTGCATGGCGGCGCGGGCTTCATCGAGGAAACTGGCGCGGCGCAATTCTATCGCGATGCGCGCATCACGCCGATCTATGAAGGCACCAACGGCATTCAGGCGATGGATCTGGCGGGCCGCAAGCTCGGGCTGGAAAACGGCAAGGCCGCGCGCGATCTTCTGATCGAGATGCGCTCCACCGCGATTGCCGACAAGAAACTCGCCGCGCGCCTGCACGACGCCATCGCCGCCTGCGAACGCGCGACGGACTGGATGCT
>JBQCJO010000024.1:0-2836 GCA_051952735.1 Rhizomicrobium sp. | reverse complement strand
TGGCCTTGGCGCACGAAGGCGGTCGATCCGGCACCGGACGACGCATCAGCGAAGAATATCTGCACGTCGCGCTGACGCACGTCGCGGCCGTTGATGCGATAGACGCTGCCGGCCTCACGCTCGATGCGGCGCGAAATCTCGATCGTGTCGTAGTCGTTGTATTGCGGCGAGGCTTTGCGGTCGGAATTGTCGACGTGGAGGATGACTTCCGCCTGGTTGCGCGCAGGACGCGCGGACGAACCGGCGAAAATCACATCGTCCATCTCCGTGCCGCGCACGGAGGTGGGGCGCGTCTCGCCCATGACCCATCGCAGGGCGTCGAACAGATTGGATTTGCCGCAACCATTGGGACCGACGACGGCCGTCAACCCAGGCTCGATGAAAAGCTCGGTGGGCTCCACGAAAGACTTGAAACCGGAAATCCTGAGCCGATTGAACTTCAACGGGATACGCGCCCTTATCGCTACTGTTCTGGCCGTGCTTCTACGCCGGCTTTGTTATCTAACGCCCTGCAACGACTGCCATCTGCGCTGATTCCCGGAAGGCGGGTCAACGAACGCAGCGGAGTTATCCGCAGACAAATCTCGCGGCCGCTGGGCTATTTCTTCGCCAGCAGCGCATCCAGATATTTCTTGATGTCGTCCGTCGTGACGAAAGGCGGCGCCGTCTGGCCGTTCACGATGAACGTCGGCGTGCCGGTGATGCCGTAGGTCGTCTGGGCGTAGGAGCCGACATCGGCGGCGCGTTTCTGCGCGGCCTGGTCGTTGATGCACTTGTCGACCTGATCGGCGCTCATGCCCGCGATCTTGCCCATGTCCACCAGCGCGCCATGAACATCCGAGATCGGATAGCCGTCCGGATCCCACTTCGGCTGATTGCGGAAAAGCAGGTCGATGAACTGGAAATAGTTCTCGGGCGGCAGGCAGCGCGCCATCGACTCCGCCGCGATGTCCACCTGCGAAAGCGGGAAGACGCGGAAGACGTAATAGACTTTGCCGGTGTCGATGTAGTTCTGCTTGATGAACGGGAACATCGTCATGTCGAAATGCGCGCAATGCGGGCAGGTGGGCGCGGCGTATTCGACCATGGTGATCGGCGCTTTCGGATTTCCGAGCGCGCGGTCGTCCGCGGTGATCGTGATCTTGTATTGCGGCCCGCCCGAAGCGAGCGTGGGGCCTTCATCGGCGGGGTTGGAGAAAACCATATAAGCCACGATGCCGATGGCGATCACGGCGATGACGACGAGGCCGATGAGAAGCTGTCTCCGGTTCATTTTCCGCTCGGACGTTGGGTTCGCGACACTTGCTTGTGGCAGAGGAAAGCGCGCCGTTCAATTGCCGCGAGAAGGCGTGCGCGGCGTGCGGGCACGGGCCAGATTAACCAAGGCTTCGCGCAGGGAATCCGGGCCTTTGTAAGACAGGGCCGGATCGCCCGCCGGGACGTGCGCGGCGCGTTTGGGCGGCGGCCTGTGGATAAGTTTCGGCGGCAGCGGCGCCTGCACGAATCGCAGCTTCGTCACCGCGGCGCGGCCGAGATAGCCATTGATGCGCTCGCAGATCTGGCGCGTCTCGTGCTGCAGAAAGAGCGAAGCGCCGGGTTCGGCGCGGAGGGTCAGCGTGCCGCCGGATTGGCCTTCGCTGTATTTCAGCGGGCGGGCGATGCGCGCGACGGCCGGACCAACGATTTCTTCCCAGCGCAGAACCAGCGTCGGATCGCGGAAGCCGTTGCGCGCGAGTGCGGCCGAGCCAAGTTCGCTCGCGCCACGCACGACCGGTTCGCTGCGGTTGCGGCGCACGAAAGGCAGTTCCGGTTGTTTATCGTCGCGGCGTTGCGGCATGGTGGGATTATAAGGCGAAACGGGTTGAATGGCGACGCTCTCATGGTTCGACAAGCTCACCATGAGGACTATCTCCAAATCCTCATCCTGAGCCTGTCGAAGGATGAAGAAGCCCTGTGAAATCGCCCGCCGCCACATTGCTCGCCTGGTACGACCGGCACCGCCGCGTGCTGCCGTGGCGTGCGCCGAAGGGGCAGGTGCAGGACCCTTATAAAGTGTGGCTGTCGGAGATCATGCTCCAGCAGACCACGGTGCAGGCAGTCGGGCCGTACTTCGCCAAATTCCTCAAGAAATGGCCGACGGTGAAAGCGCTGGCGAAAGCCGAGCAGGATGACGTGCTCGCGGCGTGGGCGGGGCTTGGCTACTACGCGCGGGCGCGAAACCTGCACAAGGCGGCGAAAGCTGTCGCGCAGATGGGCGGTAAGTTTCCGACAACTTACGAAGGCCTGCGCGAATTGCCCGGCATTGGCGATTACACCGCGGGTGCGATTGCGGCGATTGCCTATGATCTTCCTTACCCCGCGATGGATGCGAATGCCGAGCGCGTGATCGCGCGCTATGCCGGCATCGAAGAACCCTTGCCGAAATCCAAACCTGCGATGCGCGCGGCGTTGCAGGCATTGGTGCCGCAGAGGCGGGCAGGGGATTTCGCGCAGGCGCTGATGGATCTGGGCTCGGCGATCTGCACGCCGAAGAAGCCGGCGTGTTTGAACTGTCCGTGGATGGAGGGCTGCAAAGCTCGCAAGCTCGGCATTCAGGAGCAATTGCCCGCGCGCGGCGCGAAAGCGGTGCGACCTTTGAAGCGCGGCGCGGCGTTCGTGGTGCGCGACGCCAGCGGTGCGGTGTTGCTGATGAAGCGGCCGGAGAAAGGATTGCTTGGCGGTATGCTGCAACCGCCACTTGGTCCGTGGACGGAGGATTTCCCGCCGAAGGCCGAAGCGATGAAGCAGGCGCCATTCAAAGCCGATTGGAAGAAACGCGTCGGCATCGTGCGGCACG
>JBQCJO010000023.1:0-5219 GCA_051952735.1 Rhizomicrobium sp. | reverse complement strand
GGAACTGGGCGGCAACAACGCCATGATCGTGACGCCGTCCGCGAAGCTCGATCTCGCCCAGCGCGCGATCACGTTCGCCGCCGTCGGCACCGCGGGCCAACGCTGCACCACGCTGCGCCGCTTGTTCGTGCATGAAAGCGTTTACGACAAGCTCGTTCCCGCGCTGAAGAAGATCTATGCAGGTTTGCCCATCGGCAATCCGCTGGAGAAGGGCACGCTCGTCGGTCCGCTGATCGACAAGGCGGCGTTCGACGGCATGACGCGCGCGCTGGCGTCCGCGAAGGACGAGGGCGGCAAGATCACCGGCGGCGGCCGCGCGCTCGAAGACAAGTTCGCGAACGGCTATTATGTGCATCCCGCGATCGTGGAGATGCCGGAGCAGAGCAAGACCGTCTGCCACGAGACCTTCGCGCCGATCCTCTCTGTGATGAAGTATTCCAACTTCGAAGACGCACTGAAGAAGCACAACGAAGTGCCGCAAGGCCTCTCGTCCTGCATCTTCACCACCGACATGCAGGAAGCCGAACGCTTCATCGCGGCGTCGGGTTCGGATTGCGGCATCGCCAATGTGAACATCGGTCCGTCCGGTGCCGAAATCGGCGGCGCGTTCGGCGGCGAAAAGGAAACCGGCGGCGGACGCGAAAGCGGCTCGGATAGCTGGAAGGCCTACATGCGCCGTTAGACCGCGACCATCAATTACTCCGACGCGCTGCCGCTCGCGCAGGGCATCGAATTCACGGTGTAACGAAACGGAGCGGTGGGTGGCTTTCCATCCACCGTTTTCGCAGTCTGCGCCGTTAACCTTTCATTAAACATCCGCTTCAATCGCGCGCGAACAGGCTTAGGCTTGGTGCGTTGGGTTGGGGAATCGAAGGATGCCGAAAAACGTGGCGCAGTGGACGGGTCTCGCAGTCACCGCGATCGTCGTTCTGGGATGCGACGTGGACGTGCTCTACGCCGTCCCGCTGGGCGTTTTCGCCGGCGCGCTGGCGACTTTCTTCGTGAGCCTGGCCGAGCAGTATGACAAGGCGCGCGAACTTTCGCGCGTGCGCGTCCGCCGGTAATTACTTCTCCGGCTGGATGTTGTTGATCGCTTCTTCCAGTTCCTGAAAGCTCGGCTGCGCGTCGCTGGGCACGCTGCCGCGGCCAAGCTCCACCGAGATCTGCGCGGCGTTGCCGTGCAGATGCGCGACCAGCACGTCGCGAATGACGTGATAGAACAGCGCTTCTTCTTCCGTGATGAATTTCAGGCGCGTGGCGATCGGGCCGACGATGCCGTAGGCCAGAAACACACCCATGAAGGTGCCAACAAGCGCCGAGCCGATCATGCCGCCCAGAACCGGCGGCGGTTCGCTGATCGCGCCCATGGTTTTGATAACGCCGAGCACCGCGGCCACGATGCCGAGCGCCGGAAGGCCGTCCGCCATCGTCTGCAGCGCGCCGGACGGGCCGAGCGCCTCGTGATGGTGTTTTTCCAGCTGCTTTTCCATCGCCGTTTCGACCTGGTGCGGGTCTTCCAGGCTCATGGTCATCATGCGCAGCGTGTCGCAGATGAAGTCGAGCGCGAAGTGGTCCTTCATGATGCGCGGATAGCGCTTGAAGATGGAGGACTCTTCCGGCTTTTCGATGTGCTGTTCCAGCGCGATCATGCCCTTGGTCTTCATCGTCTTGGTGACGAGGAAAAGCAGGCAGAGAAGATCGCTGTAGTCGGCGTGCTTCCATTTCGGGCCGGAGACGATCTTGCCCATCTCGCCGGCCACGCGTTTCAGCTCGGTCATGGAGCCGCCGATGAGCAGCGCCGCCAGCGCCGCGCCGAAGATGGTCAGCAACTCGTGCGGCAATGCCTCCAGGATCACGCCCAGCGAGCCGCCGGACATGAGATAGCCGCCGAAAACGCAGGCGAAGAGAACACCGATACCGGCAAGTTGAAGCATGACGAATCCGCGCGCGACAGGTGCGGGAAAGCCCCGATCCCTGCGGATCAGTATTAACGGGAGGGCTTAAAGAGCCATGAATGCGCGCGGCTTTGCGCGCCGCAAAAGGTTAGCGCTTTCAGGCCGATTTGGTTTTCAGGCGGTTAATGCTCTGCAGCTTGTGGTCCACCAGCGCGCTCAATTCCTTGGCGACACGCTCGCCATAGGCCTTGGCTTCATCGGCCGTGCTGGAGGCGCGCGCGATGGCATTGATGTGCAGCAGGATCACGTCGGAATCCAGCGCCGCCTCGAGGCGCATCGCCATGTCGATGTATTTGTAGAGTCCGTCGGCGAGCCGGCCCACAGCCTCCAGGCCGGCATTGGCGGCAAGTCCGCGAATCTCGTGGGCTTGCGCGATCATCGTCTTGAGATCGCCGCCGCGATAAGCCTTTTCCATCATTTCGATGTAGCCGCGCACGGCGTGCGAAATCTGAATCTTCTTCGTCTCCACCGCGTTGTTCGCGCGCTTGGACGTGTCGCGCAGCGACAGCTCGGTCAGGAAGGCTTCCGCCGCTTCTCCATCCAGCATGGCCGGATAGCGATCGACATCGATGATTTCCGCTTCGGGCGATTTTTTTATTGTCATTGTCAGCGAATCTCCACGCCTTCGTTCGTGTCGTCATGGCGACGCCATGGACCGGTGAAGTCTTTTGTCTTGCGGCGCCGGCGGTCGGGTCCGAAATAGTTTTCGCATTTCACGAACGGCCGCGGCCGTTCCACGATCTCGGCGAGCCGTGCGATCAGGTTGTTCACGGTGATCGGCTTGGCGAGAAACTCGGTGACGCCCGCATCGCGCGCGGATTCCACGCGCGGGCGTTCGGTATGGCCCGTCACCATGATGATCGGCACATACGGATTGGGGCTGTTCTGCGACGTGCGCACCTGGCGGGTGAATTCGATGCCGTCGATCGGCACCATCGAAAGATCGGTCAGGATCAGATCGGGCATGTGGTTGCGCATCTCGCGCAGGCCCGCTTCGCCATCGGTGGCTTCGGCTATGTTCTTGATTCCCAATGCGTGCAGCAGCGAGCGCAACAACGCGCGCATATGCACGTTGTCTTCCACGACAAGGGCATGCAGATGCTCATAGGCCGAAGCCGGCATCTCAGTGGCCTCGCACGATGCGGTTGGGATGGATATGCTCGAAAACCAATGCCGGAACGCCCATTAAGGACTTGGTGACCAAGTCTAGAGCGGTTTGGTTAGAACTTCCTTACTTGCGATTGCTTGCAGAAAAGCCCCTGTGATCTATGAAATCTCGCCAGCCAATTGTCGTGCAATTATCAGTTATTGCGAAGTCCCTGATAACACCGGCTGTTTTCGGCGTGCGCGGGATTGTTGAGGACGGTCAGGGCCGGGTTTTACTGGTGCGGCACAGTTACCTCGCGGGCTGGCACTTCCCGGGCGGCGGCGTGGATCGCGCCGAACCCCCGGAACACGCCGTGGTCCGGGAGATGGAAGAAGAGGTCGGGCTGGCCGAGTCGACCGCCCCGGAATTCATCGCGCTGCACACGCAGAAGGTCGGATGGGTCACCAACGTGGTGGCGCTTTACCGGCTGCGCAACGCCCGCATCGACTTCAAACCCAATCTCGAAATCCGCGAGGCGCGGTTCTTCGATCCCAATGATCTGCCCGAAGGCACGACCGATGCGACGCGGCGGCGCCTCGCCGAATTGTCCGGCAAGACGCCGCGCACGCCTTATTGGTGATCAGACCGGTTCCCAGCCGAACACGCTGACGGTCGCGCCCAGATCGTGGAAGCTGGGCTTGAGCGCCGGCATGCAATGATTGGCAATCGTTTCCGGTGTCCAGCCTTCGATCTTCGCCATGCCGCGGATCGGGCGCGGCTGGCTCATCAGGAAGATCTCGTTGCCGCGCGCCACGAAGATCTGCCCCGAAACATCCTTGGTGACCGGCGCCGCCAGGGATACGGCAAGCTGCGCCACCTGATCGGCGCGCATGTAGTTCTTCATTCGCTCGACGCGCTTGGCGGACGCTTCGTCTTTCACGGGGATCGTCGCGATCATGCGTGACCACGCGAACGGCGCGATCACGTTGGAGCGCACATTCTTCTGCTGGCCCTCCATCGCGATGATGCGCGACAAGCCGACGATGCCCATCTTCGCCGCCGCATAGTTCGCCTGGCCGACGTTGCCGATCAGGCCGGACGTGGAGGTGAAGAGAACGAACGATCCCTCTTCCTGCTCGCGGAAATGGTTGATGGCGGCGTGGGTGACGTTGTAGCTGCCCTTCAGATGCACCTCGATGACGAGATCCCATTCCTGGTCCGTCATCTTGTGGAACATCTTGTCGCGAAGGATGCCCGCCGGATTGATGACGGCATGCAGGCCTTTGTAAGTGTCGAGCGCCTGCTCGAACATGCGCGCCACACCCTTGCGGTCTGACACGCTGTCAGAATTGGAAACGGCTTCCCCGCCGCCTTTGCGGATTTCCGCCGCTACGCTTTCCGCCGGACCGGCCGAGCCTTCGTCGCCGCCTGCCGCGCTGCCGCCCAGATCGTTGACCACGACCTTCGCGCCTTCGCGCGCGGCGAGCAGCGCGCATTCTTTCCCGATGCCGTTCGCGCCGCCCGTGACCAGAACGACCTTGCCATCCAGCACACCCATGGGATTACCTCCGTTTGTTTTCTGAGGCGGAGCGTAACTTCGTGGCCGGTGCTGTCAAAGAGGCGGTGAGTTGGGAAATCCGCCACGAGCGGCCGGAAGATGCGCCGCTCGTCGAAGCGCTCAACGCCGCAAGCTTTGGACCCGGACGTTACGCGAAATCCGCTTATCGTCTTCGCGAAGGCGTTCATGCCGTAGCGGAACTATCTTTCGTTGCAACCGAAGGCGGCGCGTTTCGCGGCTCCGTTCGGTTCTGGCCGGTGATGATCGGCGCGGAGAAAGTGCTGCTGCTCGGTCCGCTCGCGGTGCAATCCGACCAGCGCGGCCGCGGCATCGGCATTCAGCTGATGAAAACCGGCATCGACGCGTCGCGCGCGGCGGGCTACGGCGCAATCATCCTTGTCGGCGACGAGCCTTATTATCAGCGTGTCGGCTTCGCGAAGCTGCCGCCGGGCCGCATCGCATTTCCCGGCCCTGTCGATCGCGCGCGTGTTCTTGGCTTGTCGCTCAAGCCGAACGCGCTCGAGAATTTGTCCGGTGTCGTTCTGCGCGCGCAAATCGACGACCCGGTGTGCGCGGACGGCGCGGCGCTGGGCGGCTGATCACGCCTTCGGATCGAATG
>JBQCJO010000022.1:0-3593 GCA_051952735.1 Rhizomicrobium sp. | reverse complement strand
CACTGCTTTCTACAGTTGTTCCCGATGGTGGGAACCATCGGGGGGTTGAGTCGTTACAAGGCGGTGCACCGCCTGTCCTGGCCTGTGCTCCTGCGCATTGGGGGCCTCGCTATTTGGAGTGCCGTTCCATGATCAAGATTTCTGCCACCCTTCAATTTGCCGCTCTCGCATCGGTCCTCGTTTTGGCCGCCTGCACGGACAAGCCCAAAGCGGTCGAAACCGCGCCGCCGCCGTCTTCCATGTCGAGCACGACCACGTCCAGCATCGTACCGGGCAGCGCCGAGGATCTAAAAGTGAATGTCGGCGATACAGTGCATTTCGATTACGACGCCTATAACATCACCGAAGAAGGCAAGAGCGTGCTGCAGCGTCAGGCCGCATGGCTGGCGAAATATCCGTCCGTCCGCGTGACGATCGAAGGTCATTGCGACGAACGTGGCACGCGTGAATACAACCTCGCGCTCGGCGCACGCCGCGCCAATTCGGTGAAGGAATATCTGGCGAGCCTCGGCGTCTCGGCCGGCCGCGTGGATACGATCTCCTATGGCAAGGAACGCCCGATCTGCACGGAGTCCGATGAGGGCTGCTATGCGCAAAACCGCCGCGGCGTGACCACCATCACCGGCGGCGCGAACTCCTGAACCGCCTGAACTTCCGGGAAAGGCGCCTCGCAAGAGGCGCCTTTCTCTTTGGATTCCGGCGGGCCTCAATTTCGGCTAAGTGTTTCGGCCAGAATGGCTTTCGGGCCGATCTTTCTGGGAGCGGATGTCAGGCATGACCAAGATGCGCAAATCCCACTCCATGCGCGTGCTGCAGAGTGCGGCAATCGCGGCGCTTGTGGTGACCGCGGGCGCGGCCAGTGCGCTGGCGGATGTGAACTTCTCGCAAATCTCTTCGACGGCGAAAATCGCGCGTCAGTTGAGCGCCGACGAGGTGCAGGCGCGTGCGCTGAATGCGCGGGTGCAACGCGTGCAGCAGAAACCGTCGCTCCGCATGGCGGCGCTTTTCGGCGAGAGCGACGAGGAGAAAGCCGCACGCCTGGCGAAGGAGCAGAACCAGGACACCCAGATCAATCAGCTCACCCAGCAGGTCAATGATCTGCAGGAAACCATTCGCCGCCTGACCGGCCATGTGGAGCAGCTCGATCACAAGCTGAGCGAAGCCAACAGCCGCATGGACCGCATGCAGAAGGACTTCGATTACAAGATTTGCACGATGACGGCGCAGCAGTTGGGAGAGGATTCCGGCAGTCTGCCGTGCGGTGGGGCTGCTGCGGCTGCACCTTCGACCGACGTCGCGCCGAACAATGCGCCGCGCCTGTCGCCGCCGCCCGGCGTGCTCGGCACGATACCTTCCAATCAGCCGCTTCCGCTTGCTGCGCCCGGATCGCCGGACGCAGGCGGGCCTGCGCCGAACGCGGCCAAGCCGCAATTCGATGCGGCGATGAACCTGTTGTCGAAAGCGCAATACGACGAAGCGCGCGCCGCCTTTCGCAATTTTGCCGATACCTATCCGCAGGATGCGCTGACGCCGCAAGCCGTCTATTGGGTCGGCGACATTGCTTATGTGCAGAAGGACTATCCGAACGCGGCACGCGCCTTCGCCGAAGAGATCAAGAAATACGGTTCCAGTGCCCGTGCGCCGGACAGTATGCTCAAGCTCGGGCAATCGCTCATTGCGATGAACCAGAAACAGGAAGGCTGCACGACCCTTGGCGCGCTCTCGGCCAAATATCCAAAAGCATCCCCGAACGTCCTCGCCCAGGCGAAAAGCGCCCGCAAAACCGCCGGCTGCAAGTAAGCCTGCTGCGAAGCCTTCCGCGAAGCAGCAAGACGATGGTGTCGCCGCGCAGTTCGCGGCGCGCATGGATGCGCTCCTGAGCGCTGGCGCACAGTGGCCCGGCGTGATCGCGGTGTCGGGCGGCGGCGATTCCGTTGCGCTGATGCTGCTGCTTGCCGGTTACGCGAAACATGCCAAGCGCGAAGCGCCGGTTGTGCTCACTGTGGATCATGGTTTGCGCGAAAGCTCCGCGAAGGATGCGAAAGCCGTCGTGAAGATGGCGACGGAGATCGGCCTCAAGGCGCACGCGCTGAGTTGGAAAGGCGAGGTTCCCAAATCCGATATCGAGGCCGAAGCCCGGAATGCGCGCTATCGCCTGATGGGTGAGTGGCTCGTTGCGCATAAGAATCCGGCGCTCTACGTCGCGCACACGCTGGAGGATCAGGCGGAGACGTTCCTGCTGCGTCTGGCGCGCGGCAGCGGGCTCGACGGGCTTTCCGCCATGCGCGTCATCGCGCCTTATCCGATGCAAGGCTTTCCCGGTTTGATGGTCGTGCGGCCATTGCTCGACATGGCCCGCGCTCCGCTGCGCGAGTTTCTGCGCGCGAAGAAGCAGACATGGCTCGAGGATCCGATGAATGCCGATCCGCGCTTTGCGCGCTCGAAGTTGCGCGCGGCATGGCCGCAACTCGAAGCTTTGGGCCTTTCGGCGCAGCGGGTGTCGGATGCGGCGGAGCATCTGGGCCGCGCGCGTGAGGCGCTGGACGATATGACAGCGGCATTGCTCTTGCGCGCGGCGCGCTTCGACGAGACCGGCGCCTTGATCGATTCCGTCCGCCTGAAGATGGCGCCGCGCGAGGTCGGCTTGCGCGCGCTGGCCGGTACGTTGTCGCGCGTCTCCGGCGAAATCTATCGGCCGCGCTTCGGCAAGCTTGAGCGTTTGTTCGATGCGATCCGTGACGGTTCGCTCGGTGGCGGCGCCACGCTCCACGGTTGCATTGTCGCACCTGCGGCGCGCAACGCCTGGGCCTTCGGAACCGGAACGCTGGCCATCACGCCCGAGCCAGGCCGCACCGCGCCGGAAAAATCCGTGGAGGCTGTTCCGGTTAAGGACCGGGTTCCGGCTCCGCCGTCAAAAAAGGCAAAAAAGCGGCGCCGGAATTAACCCAGCATCTAAAGTGGAATTGAACGTCGCCTTAAATTTCTTAACGCTTTGATGGCTGACAAGGCGTTAGAGTGTTCCTATCTGTGAAAGGACGGTCCCGCGGATATTTCCCGCGGCCGGACCCCCGAAAGGACTGCCGTGAACAACCTTCGCAATCTCGCCCTCTGGATCATCATCATGCTCCTGCTGGTGGCGCTCTTTAATATGTTCCAGAGCTCCGGCACGCATCAGGCGACGAGTGCGATCAACTACACGCAGTTCAACCAGTACGTCGATCAGGGTCAGGTGAAAGACGTCGTCATCCAGGGCGACCAAATCTCCGGCCACAC
The DNA here is from genome assembly GCA_051952735.1 of Rhizomicrobium sp. GTDB lineage: Bacteria > Pseudomonadota > Alphaproteobacteria > Micropepsales > Micropepsaceae > Rhizomicrobium. The sequence goes on along the minus strand of JBQCJO010000022.1, from coordinate 320 downwards.
GACAAGCGGTCAGGCCTTCACCACCGTTTCGCCGAACGATCCGCAGCTCGTCTCGCGCATGCTGCAGAAGAACGTGCCGATTTCCGTGAAGCCGGCGGATGACGGATTCAATCTGCTCGGCATCCTGCTCAACTGGTTCCCGATGCTGCTCATCGTCGGCATCTGGGTTTTCTTCATCCGCCAGATGCAGTCCGGCGGCGGCAAGGCGATGGGCTTCGGAAAATCGCGCGCGAAGCTGCTCACCGAAAAAACCGGCCGCGTGACGTTCGAAGACGTCGCCGGCGTGGACGAAGCCAAGGACGATCTGAAAGAGATCGTGG
>JBQCJO010000021.1:0-2299 GCA_051952735.1 Rhizomicrobium sp. | reverse complement strand
AATGTTATTGGCGCGAAATAGGACGCCGCCAATTTTGTTGCGCTAGATCGTTACATTCGACATTCCGTTGCGGCTGCCATGCGCAAATAACAACGCAATTATCTTTCGTGCGCGTTATGGTCCGGTCCTTCAAATCAGCCCTCCGGAGTGGCCATGAGCGCGTTTGAGTCTCCCGATTTCGATCATCACGAAACCGTCGCCTTCTTCGACGACAAGGCCAGCGGGCTCAAGGCCATCATCGCCATTCACTCCACCGCGCTCGGTGCTGCCTGCGGCGGCACGCGCGTTTATCCTTATGCGAATGGCGACGCGGCGCTGACCGATGTGCTGCGCCTGTCGCGCGGCATGAGCTACAAGAACGCCATTGCGAATCTGCCGCTCGGCGGCGGCAAGGCCGTCATCATCGGCGATCCGGCGAAAGACAAGACAGAAGCGCGTTTGCTGGCTTACGGTCGCGCTGTGAACGAACTCGGCGGCCGTTACATCACGGCAATGGACGTGGGCATCACGCCGGCCGACATGCCGGTGATCGCGCGCGCGACGAAACATGCCGCCGGTTTCGACATGCCGGGCAAACCGTCCGGCGACTCCGGGCCACCGACCGCGCTCGGCACGTTTGTGGGCCTGAAGGCCGCGATCAAGCACCGCCTCGGCGCGGACAGCGCGAAGGGTTTGACGGTTGCGATCCAGGGGCTCGGCAAGGTCGGCGCGACGTTGGCGAAACGTCTGCACGATGAAGGTGCGAAGCTCGTCGTGGCGGATGTGAACGCCGGCGCGACCAAGATGGTGGCCGACGCGTTCGGCGCGAAAGTCGTTTCCGTGGATGAGATCGTCACGACGCAATGCGATGTGTTCTCGCCCAATGCGCTGGGTGCGATCCTGAACGACCAGACCATCGACAAGATGCATGCAAAGGTGGTCGCCGGTGCGGCGAACAATCAGCTCGCGCGCGACAAGCATGGCGAGGCGCTGAAGGCGCGCGGCATCCTCTATGCGCCCGACTATGTCATCAATGGCGGCGGTATCATCCGCGTTGCGGGCCAGATCTTCGAATGGTCGGACGCCGAAGTGGAGCGCCGGGTGCTCGCGATCGCCGACACGCTGACGCAGATCTTCAAGCGCGCGGATTCGGACAATCTCCCCACCAACGTCATCGCCGACCGCATTGCGGAAGAGCGCATGGCCGCGGGCGGCAAGGCTGCCAAGGCGCACGCCGCGGAATAACTGCCGCCGGCCCTCTTATCCGCCCTGCGGAATTTCGCTACGTTCGGCGAATTGGGGGGTATCATGAAAAGATCGCAGGCGCTTACGGCGCTCGTATTTTGTTTTGCCGCGGCCGGCGCTGGGGCAGCACAGGGTGAGTTGAGCCAGAATGCCGTGAGCAGTGGCCCGCAAATTATCCTTCCAACCGACGGCGACGAATACTCCGCGCTCGTCGCACGGGCGGCCGCGCAGGATCAAACATTGGATTTTCGCGCGTTGCGCTTGGCTTATCTTAAAAGCGCTGCCCGCAAAAAGGCGACGGACGATCCGCGTGTTCTCGCGGCTGCGATGTTCGCGGCAGCAAAGGAAGGCAACGATCAAAAAGTGCGCGACGCGGCCGTGAAGTTATTGTCGGTCAGCTACATTGACATGTATGGCCACAAATTCCTTAGACAGGCTTGCGAGAACCTGCACGATGAAGTTTGTGCGCAGCAGAGCCACTTTGTCGAATTCGGACTCCTGAAATCCATCATGGCGTCCGGTGATGGAAAGACCTGCAAAACCGGCTGGGAAGCGGTGACCATCGGAGAGGAGTATTTCATCCTCAATATGACAGGCATGACGATGCAGTCCCAGGCTCTCATCAACGGTCCACCAGCCTGCGATTTGCTCAATGCCGTGGATAAAACCGGAAAGGCGCAATCCTACTATTTCCGCATCGATGCCATGATGGCGGACGAAATGTCGATGTTCGCGCATTGAGCCGTCGAAGTCGCTTCACCGACCCAAATTCTCGAGGTCCGACAGCTAGCCGAACAGATGCGGCCACAGGCCGATGATGCCGATCACGATCAGATAGATCGCGATCAGGTAGTTCAGCAACCTTGGCACGAACAGGATCAAGAGGCCGAAGATCAGCGCGATCAGCGGCGACAGGATCAGAATATCGATTCCGAAAATGGGGTGCATGACGCGGGTCTTTCGCTGACGCGGAGGATCAACGCGATTTTCTCTTTTTGGTTGCCCGCTTTTTCTTTTTCGCGACGGGCTTTCTGGCCGGACGTTTCTTCTTTGACGCCTTGGTCTTCTTCACGGT
>JBQCJO010000020.1:0-7681 GCA_051952735.1 Rhizomicrobium sp. | reverse complement strand
ATTTCTTGTAATTGCTGCGGCAATCCTATCGAGCTCTTCACGATGTATCGGAAACTCTCCGCTCAAATATCTCAGCCACCTCCAGACAGGAGCAGGCTGGTTATAGTCGAGTGCATCGAGTGAGTTCACCGCGATACGAACCATGACGGCGCGAGCGCGCCGTTTTAGCTCTTCATGGCGCGTGCGAAACGTCGGAGAGATTTTCTTCGCTAATTCGTCAAGTACCGCAGCGCCAGTTGTCGCCGCCAACCGTTTGACCAATAAATAATCGACACCGACGATATCCTCGTCTTCATGCTCGCCCTCTTCGAGAATTCGATGATAGCCGATGAGCATGTCCGCAATAAATGACGGATCGAAACGGTTGGGGCCAAGCTCTCCCATCAATTCGATGGCGAGACGACGGCTGTCGTCGTTGCCCGCGACAAGCCGCGTGAGCACTCCGGGCCAATCGACATCTGAATGAGAGGCGGCAAGCGCTTCGCCGGCATTCGAGCGTTCCACGAATACAGCCGCTTCGTTTTCAAGCAGCGCGACAAGCTCAGGTTCTAAGGCTTTCGACAACGGCGTCCCGCGCAGCGCCTCAAGAATGAGCGTAGAGAGGTGAAGCCGCCGCTCGGGATTTCGCAGGATCGCAAGCACATCATCCTTCAACTCAACTCGCCCTATCCCGCGTATCCCGCTGCGACCCCAATCTTCGCTTCTGAAGTAGGGGTCTTCTTCCGCAAGCTCGTTCAATGAGCGAAGTAGTAAATGTGCTTGTGGTAAAGGCAGCTTTTCCGCATCCCCATATCGGAGCATCCCATAAGGATCAGCACGGATGCAGTCATCGACCAGCCGTGGCGCGAAATGTCCAAGCCACGCAAAGGTACCGCGAAGCGCCGTGGGCACGCCTCCGTCAACTACAAAAAGCTGTAGGAGACGGCGCTCCGATATGCCGTCATCTAGTTTCGCCGCGAGCCACCGCCCGGCAGTATATTCCGCGATAACACGATGGAAGGGGAGGAAGAGCCCTTCCTCCGTGGCTCGAAACACTCTTGTTCCGACAACTGCAGCACCGAGCCCCGCTTCGAGGGACTGCACTTCACCGGTCGAGATATATCCCGGCGGAGCATCTGTAGGCGTAAGGGTCGTGACACCCGAGGTACCCGATAGAAGCAAGTGGGCAAAAACAGCCCCCGCGGCGGCGAGCAGATCATCCTCGGGAGCTTTGGCAACTGGGTCGACCTTATGGAGCTCGTTATCCTCGCGCAAAAGCAAGCGCGCACTTCGGTCAAGCAAGTCGGCCTTGCCAGTAGGAAGCCCCCCACATTCGCGTACGACCTTGGCTAACAAGGTCAGCGTGAGAGGGTTTTGATAGAACTCGGAAAGATCCCGCTTGTCGAGATCGGCCACGATTGCGGAAGCATCGAGGCAGAGCGCGTTGAGATAGGCAATCGCATCGCGCTCAGCGAAGGGGGCGAGATTTACAACTACGGGGTCGGTGCCATAGTCCTCTGCGATTTTGTGGCGGGCGGCAGCCCCTTCCCAATCTGCTACCCGGCAAGAGAGCACAAAAGGCGGGTAATCGAGCGCCGAGAGCTTACTGAGCACTTCATCGACCGCCGAGCGGCCGTGGGATACCGCTACCTCGTCTAAGCCGTCGATAATAATCGGCGAACCTTTTGACGGTTTGAATGCCTCAACATTCGCGCCGCGCACGAATGAACCTGCCGAAATGCGACGTGAGCTGAAGCGCTCAGCGAGAGACTGGAGCAACCGTGATTTGCCCATGCCCGCATCGCCAAGAACAACGAGCGGCAGCCGATCCGCTTTTAGCTCGGCTTCTTCAATTTCTGTGCGCTCTTTGCCTTTTACGAGCGTCAATTTCCGATTTATATAAATTTCAGTTGTCATGGCGAATCCGCTTTCTCGCCGAACAGGGCAGATCAAGCTGCATCCACTTAGCACTTTGGACCAAATTCGCGGCTATCTTGAAGAAAATCATTTTGGAGGTTTCATCGCAGATATGAGGTACATCGTCCGAGCGCCAGCTCGATGATAGCTTCCATTTAGCAATTCGGTTTGAAGCACCTGTAAGCGCGCCAGAACATCCTCCTTATATCTAGAGTATTCCTCCCGATTGCCGCCTCCCGCCGCGTGAAAGACGCTTACGGTTTGCTCGTCCCACATCTGACCTTCGGAGGCGTTGCTCAACCACTCTACTTCCTCGTCTAACAGAAGCTTCGCTTCGGCGTTCGCATATGGTGGGACCACCGCAAAGGCTTTGTCCGATTGATAGACTTGAATGTCGAGGAGGCCGATATCGGCAAGAAGTCCCGGCAGCTTCTCGCCAATGTTATTATCCCCCTTCCCAAGAAGCGATTGACCTTTTCCACACCTCGCCCAAAAGAGCATATGCCTCGCGATTTCCTCAGCTGGTCGTTCAAGGAAGAAGGGAGATAGTGCGGCACAATTTGATAACTCAACAGGTTCTGCAAAAATAATTCGCGCTCCGGGTTTGGCTACCCTTAGCATTTCTACGATCCCACGTTGAACATCTGCCAAATGGATCATCACAGTCTGGCAGGTCACTACATCAAAATAATCGGAACCGAGCGGTATAGAATAAATGTCACCAAGAACGCATCGAACATCCGCCGCTGACGACCTACCCCACACCTCGACCTCCTGAAACCCCGCCGTGTTCTGGTCAAGACAACAAACCTCCATCGGTTCCAACGCCAGACAAAGAGGCTTAGTCCAATGTCCAGCGCCGCATCCGACATCGAGGAGTTTTCCACCCTTTCGGATTTTCCAGCGGGATGCCATTAGCTGAAGAAAGTCAGCGTTCCACCACAGGGAGCGCGATGCAGCAAACGGTGTCATAATGCATACGCCTCATGCCGGTGCATGAGCGCATAACCAAATGACTTATGACTATAGAGTACGAGTACGGCGGCCATGATCTTCCCAAGGCCAGCGACTTCTTTGTGGGCTGGCCCAATCGTCCATCTCAAGCGTTATTTGAGCAGCTTATGCGCGGGTCGGCGGTAGTAGTGACGGCTATTGATCGAGATCAAAAGAAAGTCGTGGGCTTCGCCACGTGCATCACCGATGGCGTTCTCGCCGCTTACATTCCGTTTCTCGAAGTGTCCCCGAAATATCATGGCTTAGGTATAGGAACGGCGCTTGTGCGTCGCGTCCTCGATAAAGTTGGACCAATTTATATGACTGATTTGGTGTGCGATCGAGCGTTAGAGCCCTTTTATGAACGTCTAGGCTTTACGCCAAACCTGGCTATGTCTATTCGTCAATATGAAATGCAGAGTGGCCGCGTAAATGACCACTCTGCACCACTTTAGGCTGGTTGGAGCGCGGACAGGCGAAGCTTCAGGCTCCCCTCCGCCAGCGCGATGACATATTTGCAAAGGATGATAACTTTCAAACGCGTATCTTGCGCTTCGGCTTCATCGATGTGCGCGCTACATCCCTGATGCCCGCCGCATAGGAAGAGAAGCGATGCTGCCGCGACTTCTTCGAGCCTGTCGTCCGAAACATCGCCTTCTTTCCTGCAAATATGATCGATGGCGGTCATGAGGGAGGAAAGGGCTTGCCCATATGCTGCGTAGTACGCTTCCGGTCCCAAAGTCTGCCCGGATAGCTGAGATACTTGTTCCCGCAAATTGAGATCAAGCGTATAACCACCTAAACGCACGAGACCTGTTTGGACGTCTACATATCGCGGCGTTTGCAGGGCCAGCGCGTAGCCCTCGAAGCCCATGCCGGTATAAAATGCGAACTCGATCCCACCCATATCGGCACCGAGGTATTTATCAGTTTCCGGCGCGCGAGGATCGAGGGGAAGATGCAGATCGTAGACATCGTCTCTATAGAAATCGAGCCAAGAGGGACGCGTCGAACTGATTGTCTCAGGGCCGACGAGATCAAGAAGCCGAAAACACCAATCGGCCCCTAGCGTCGAGTTGAAGTATCTGAGCCGCTCATAGTAGCTCATTGCCTGCATCTTCGTGTGCGCGGCCTTCGTTCTCGGAAAAGCGGCAAGTACGCCCGCCCATGCAAATAGGTTTGCGCGCATGTTGTTCTCCTTCAAAGGCCGAATTGGGAAATTTCCACAGCGCCAAGTCAAGCGGCAGTAAATATCTTGTGTAATCAACGCCTTTCGAAGACGAAAGAATATTTCTGCCGTGTAAAGCGGAACTTAGTCGCCCTACCTACTTAGGTAGCTGCATCTGAATATGCGCTTCCCACTTCGTGATAGCTTCGCGCATTTCCTTTGCGTAGCTGTATCGCTGGTAGACGCCGACAATCCCCGCGAACGATCCCGATACATGGTTCAATAGCTTCTCCGTCACTGGAAGCTGCACGCCGAGGCTGGCGAGCCCCGAAGCGAATGTGCGCCGGAGATCGTGGAGCGTCCAACCACTCACGCCGCTTGCCTTGTCGAGACGGGCTTTGTGGCGCTGGTAATTTTCAAAGGTGATCGGCGCGCGCTGCGGCGACTTCCGCTTCGGCAACCGCTTGATGTGTTCTAACGCAAGCTTCCCAACAGGGAATGTATGCGCCCGCCCGTTTTTCACTAGCCACGCTGGAAGCGTAATCGTGTCCTTCCCAATCATGTCGGAAGACAGATTAGTGATCTCGCCCACGCGCTGGCCGGTGAGAAGGAGCACCTTCACGGTGTTGCCGAAGTCATCGTCCGGGCACGCGCGCCACACCGCTACGATCTCGGCATCAGATAGGTGGCGCACACGAGGCCGATACCGCCAGCCGCTCGCCATGCGATCCATCAGGTTCGTTTCGAGGTAGTGGCGGCGATAGGCCCAGCGCATGAAAGTGCGAAGGGCAGCGAATGCCCGGTGCTGCTGCACCGGGCTATTGGCAAGGCGGTCAAGCCGCCGCTGGATGTCGGCGGGACGGATGTCATTGAGCTTCATGCCAGTAAAGCGGAAGCGTTCGGTAAGGACGTAGGTGTAGTCGCGGAGCGTCCTCGGCTTCGTGCGGCGCTTGGCTTCATCGAGGTAGAGCGAGACGGCCTCTGTCCAGCCTATCGAAGACGGCGCGCTCTTTCCGAGCGTGTATTCGGCAAGGCGACGACGGGCCTCCTTGCGGGCGTCCGTAAGGCTGATCGTGCCCACCCGCCCAATGGTCTCGCGCCGCCGGAGCGTGCCGTAGGTGAGAACGAAGGCCTTGGTGCCCCCTTTACTCACCCGGACGCCAAATCCGGCGAGCAGATCGTCCGTATGGTAGAGCACGCCCTCGTCGGGGCTCTTGAGCGCTTTGATCGAAAGGTCCGTCATATGCACGGCTCGTCTCCGTAGTCTCGCCATAGTCTCGCGCGTAGGGCGCGCTGGCATGGGTTCCGATGAGCGCCAGTGCTCATCGGTCGGAGCGAGAACCACAAGTGGGACAAAGGGTTAGGAGGTGCTATGAGGCGACATGCGCGAACATCAAATTTTGTCCGCCAGTTTTGCTAAACCGTTATACGGTTGAAAAGCCGTATCGAGGGTTCGAATCCCTCCGGCTCCGCCAGTTTTTCATGCCGACAGGCGCGTCTCGATGAAGTCCTTCACGAAGGGCGTCCGCGGTTTGTGGCGGACGTCCTCCGGTGCGCCATATTGCTCGATCTGGCCGAAGTTCATCACCGCCACCAGATCGGCCAACGCAAAGGCTTCTTCCTGATCGTGCGTCACGAAGATCGTGGTGATCCCCATGCGCTCATGCAACTGGCGCAGCCACACGCGCAGATCCTTGCGCACCTTGGCGTCCAGCGCGCCGAACGGCTCGTCCAGCAGAAGCATGCGAGGTTCGATGGCCAGGGCCCGCGCCAGCGCCACGCGCTGACGCTGGCCGCCCGAGAGCTGGCTCGGATAGCGATCGCCCAGGCCTTCGAGTTGCACCAGCGACAGCAACTCTTCGACACGCTTCTTGATGTCGCCGCGTGATGGCCGCTCGCGGCGCGGACGCACGCTCAGGCCGAACGCGATGTTCTTCGCCACCGTCATATGGCGGAACAGAGCATATTGCTGGAACACGAATCCGGCACGGCGCTGACGCGCGGGCACGCCCAGCCAGTTCAGATCGGCGAAACGCACATCGCCGCTGTCCGGAAATTCCAACCCGCCCAGAATGCGCAGCAACGTCGTCTTGCCGGATCCGGATGGCCCCAGCAGCGTCACGAACGCGCCTTGCGGTGCCGTGAAGCTCACGCCTTTCAAGGCCTCGTAAGAACCGAAACGCTTGGCGATGGAGTCGACGAGAAGAGACATGTTGGCTCCGATCAATGGCGATGGACCGCGGCGATCTCGTCCGCGTAGCGCCATTCGAGAAGGGATTTGAGAACAAGCGTGACGATCGCCAGAAGCGCGAGAACCGACGCCACCGCAAACGCACCGACATATTGGTAATCGTTATAGAGAACCTCGACGTGCAGCGGCATGGTGTTGGTGAGCCCGCGGATATGACCGCTCACCACCGACACTGCGCCGAACTCGCCCATCGCACGCGCGTTGCAGAGAAGCACGCCGTAGAGAAGGCCCCATTTGATATTGGGCAGCGTCACGCGCAGGAAAGTCTGGAAGCCGGAAGCGCCGAGCGTGACGGCCGCCTCTTCCTCGTCCCTGCCCTGATCGGTCATCAGCGGAATGAGCTCGCGCGCGACGAAAGGAAAGGTGACGAAGATCGTGGCCAGCACGATGCCCGGCAATGCGAAGATGATCTTGATGTCGTGGTCGCGCAGCCAGGGGCCCAGCCAACCCTGCATGCCGAACATGAGCACATAGATCAGGCCGGAGACGACCGGCGACACCGAGAACGGCAAGTCGATCAACGACAACAACAGGCTCTTGCCGCGGAAATCATATTTCGAGACCAGCCACGCCGCCGAGACGCCGAACACCAGATTGAGCGGCACCGCGATGGCCGCGACGATCAGCGTCAACCGGATGGCCGACAGCGCGTCGGGCTCGCGCAGCGCGGTGAGCGCCATCTGCAATCCATTCGCCAACGCATTGGAGAACACCGTCAGCAGCGGCAGAAACAGAAACGCGCCGATATAGCCCACGGTTACCGCGATCAGCAGCCCGCGCGTCACGAAGGAATCGTCGGTCGGCCTGCGCATGGTCACCGCCGTGCCGACAGAAGATTCTGGAAGAGATTGAGAAGCAGGATGATCGCGAAGGACGCGGCCAGCATCACCAGGCCGATGGCCGATGCGCTTGCATAGTCATATTGCTGAAGCTTGATGACGATCAGCAATGGCGCGATCTCCGATTTCATCGGAAGATTGCCGGCGATGAAAATCACCGAACCGTATTCGCCGACCGCGCGGGCGAAGGCGAGACCGGTGCCTGTGACCAGCGCGGGCGCGAAAGCGGGAAGCACCACGCGCCGCAAGGTCTGCAGCCGCGTCGCGCCCAACGTGGCGGCGGCTTCTTCCGCATCCTCGCTCATATCCGCGATCACCGGCTGCAATGTGCGCACGACGAAGGGCAGACCGATGAAGATCAGCGCCACGATCACGCCCGCGGGCGTGTAGGCGATCTTGATGCCGAATGCCGACAACGGTTCGCCCAGCCAGCCGTTCCGCGCATAAAGCGCACTGAGCGCGATACCGGCGACGGCGGTGGGCAAGGCGAAGGGCAGATCGACCAAAGCGTCGATGAAGCGCTTGCCGGGAAAG
>JBQCJO010000019.1:0-2223 GCA_051952735.1 Rhizomicrobium sp. | reverse complement strand
AATGAAATCTTCCCACGCCTCCACGATCTCCAGGCACCCATACTCCTTGAAGAACGCCGCGCTCATCTCAGCCCATTTGCGATAGGCCTCCATATTCTGCGCCGGTACAGGAATGACGAGGCTGGTGATGTACATGGGACGCGTTCCTGCGAGAACTCGATCCCATTATAGGCGCTGCGTCAGGCGTACGACAGAACCTGCCATGCGAACACCAGCGTCACGATCCAGCCGGCGACATAAAGCATGGGCCGCACGGGGAACTTCGCGACTCCGGTGATCATGCCGATGGCATGCGCCACGCGCAGCCAGAAGAACAGTATGGCGCACCACGCGGTCACCGGCGTCGATATCTTCGCCAGTGCGCCGGCAATCACGATCACCGAGAACGGCAAGAGTTGTTCGAGCAGGTTCAGATGTGCGCGATAGGCGCGATGCACCCAGGCTGGCATCTGATTCATGTCGGGCGGCCGCACGAAAATCTGGTCTTTGCCAGCGAACTGCGAACGGTTCACGCCCACGATGTAAGGTATCCAGAGCGATGCCGCGAGGATCGCGGTGTAAACGAGCCATGTGAGTTCGGTCGTCATTGCGGTCGAGGCCTCCGAGCCAAAGATTCCAAACCGTCTCACGCGAAAGCGAATGGGCCAAGCCGCTCGGAGGATTCCAACGTTCAATTCGGCAGTCCCAGATACTCCCAAATCTTCTGCAGCTGGATCAGCTCCAGCTCCACCGCCGTTTCGATTTCCTTGATCGTGCCTGGATGTTTCGCGCGGTCGGCGTGGGCGTTCGTCGCCATCTCCTGCAACGTGCCGCTTTGCGTTGTGCCGCTGGCGTCCGTGCGTTGCCAGCCGGGTTTGGTCAAACGGTTCGTCAGGTCGTCGTGCGAATAATCGTTGGGCATGGCGCATATCTCGAAAGGGCAGCGCCAGCATGGCGCATCGCACGCTTATTCAAAAGCCGAAAGGATGGGGCACGGACCGCGTGTTCCGGCTGCGCATTGCCGCGCCAGCTTTACCAGCATGTCCCTGGCTTCCTGCAGTTCCGCTATCTTGGCGTCGAGCGCCGCAATGCGTCCGCCCGCCAATGCGCGCACGCGGCGGCGGTCGTTCGTTGAATCTAGCGCCAGCAGTTCACCAATCTCTTCCAGCGTGAAGCCCGCGCTCTGCGCCGCGCGGATGAACCGCAATCGGCGCAAATCCCCGTCGCCATAGCGGCGAATGCCGCTCGTGCTGCGCGGCACCGGCAAAAGCCCCCGCCGCTGGTAATAGCGCACCGTCTCCACGCCCACGCCGCCCGCGCGCGCGAACCCCGCAATCGTCCGTTCCGCCATGCTTGACTCCGTACTATGGTACGGAGGCTACAAAACCGGCAGTCCCGCGTTAAGTCCCAAAGGAGCCTGTCATGCCGGAAACCCGTAGTGCCATCCTCTATCGCATGGTGATGCCGCAGCACGTCTGCCCATGGGGCCTGAAATCCAAATGGTTTCTGGAACGGGAAGGCTTCACGGTCGACGATCGCTGGATCACCACGCGCGAGGAGAACGAAGCGTTCAAGAAGGAACAGGGCGTTTCCACCACGCCGCAAACCTTCATCGACGGCAAACGCATCGGCGGTTACGAAGATCTGCGCCGCGCGCTCGGCAAGCCGTTGCCCGATCCGAAAGCCACCACCTATCGCCCCGTCATCGCGCTGTTTTCGATTACCGCGCTGATGGCGCTCGCCACAAGCCAAGCCGTGTTCGCCACGCCCTTCACCTGGCGTGCGCTCCAGTGGTTCATCGCCTTCAGCATGGCGGCGCTGGCGCTACTCAAGCTGCAGGACGTGGAGAACTTCTCCAGCATGTTCCTGAATTACGATCTGCTCGCGCGCCGGTGGGTGCCTTACGCATATATCTATCCTTATGCGGAGGCATTCGCCGGCGTCCTGATGATCGCGGGCGTGCTGGTGTGGCTGTCAGCGCCCGTGGCGCTCTTCATCGGCAGCATCGGTGCGGTGTCGGTGTTCAAGGCCGTCTATATCGACAAGCGCGAACTCAAATGCGCCTGCGTTGGCGGTTCATCCAAGGTGCCGCTGGGCTTCATCTCCCTCACCGAGAACCTGATGATGATCGCCATGGCGGTGTGGATGGGAGCCGCGGCGCTCGCACTGACCGTTTGAGGACGACGCACCATGAGCTTCGAGGCGGCGAGCTAAGGAAAAGGGCCGCTGTTTCAGCGGCCCTTC
>JBQCJO010000018.1:0-2875 GCA_051952735.1 Rhizomicrobium sp. | reverse complement strand
ATATCCTCGTCATCGACGAAGCCGACCGCATGCTCGACATGGGCTTCATTCCGGACGTTGAAGAGATCTGCAAGAAGCTGCCCTTCACGCGCCAGACCCTCTTCTACTCCGCGACCATGCCGCCGGAGATCCAGAAGCTGGCGGACAAGTTCCTGCACAATCCGGCACGCGTCGAAGTCGCGCGTCCCGCGACGACCGCGACCAACATCACGCAGACGCTCATCGACGTTCCGGCGAACGATTGGGCCAAGCGCGAGGCGCTCCGCCGCCTGATGCGCGACGCCGTGGACATGAAGAACGCCATCGTGTTCTGCAACCGCAAGCGCGACGTGGATATCGTGGCGAAGTCGCTGAAGAAGCACGGCTTCAACGCCGCGCCGATCCATGGCGATCTCGACCAGTCGTTGCGCATGAAGACGCTGGAGCAGTTCAAGTCCGGCGAGTTGCAGATTCTCGTGGCGTCCGACGTCGCCGCTCGCGGCCTCGACATTCCGGCCGTGAGCCACGTCTTCAACTACGATGTGCCGTTCCATGCGGACGATTATGTGCACCGCATCGGCCGCACCGGCCGCGCAGGGCGCAGCGGTCATACGGACATGCTGGCCACCTCGCGCGATTTCAAGCAGGTCGACGCGATCGAGAAGCTCATCGGCAAGAAGTTGGAACGCCGCACGCTGGAAGGTTTGGCGGAAGCGGTTCAGCAGCGTCCCGCCGGCGAGCATCGCGGCGGCCGTGGTGATCGTGACCGCAACCGCCGCGGCGGACGCGATCGCGATCGCAAGCACAACCGCCCCGTCGCCGATCACGGTCACCGTGCGTCGATGGAGCCGGCGCAAATTCAGCCGCGCGAAGAAGCCCCTGCTCCTGTCGAGCAGGCGCAGCAACGCGCGCCGCAGCCGCATCATCATCCCAAGCAGGATCGCGCCCCGCAGCAGCACAAGCCGCAACACCAGAACAAGCCAAAGCAGCAGGCGCAGAACAACGAGCCGAAGAAGCCCGATGCGCATCAGCTTCCGGCCTTCCTGCTGCGTCCGATCAAGCTGCCGCCAGCGGAAAAGCCGGCTCGCCCGTCCAAGCCGAAGCAGGAAGCCTAAGGTTCCCGGAACTTCGCTTCTTCCAACGGGTTTCCTTTCTGAAGACCCGGTGGAGAAGCACATGGAATCGAAGCCGAAACGCGACGCGGACGGGCAGACGCATAGCAAGCCCGGTTCCGTCGATCAGCAATCCGAAGATTCGTTTCCAACCAGCGACGCGCCTTCGTTCTCGCCGGGCGCCGTGGGCGCGCCGGAAGAGCGCAAGACCAAGCAGCCCAGCGCCGAGGAGATCAAGGAAGCGGAAAAGAAGGTGAAGAGCGGTGACGCGAAGACGCCGCACACCTACTGATCAGCGCTTGATCGCCCCCGCCAGCATCTTCTGGATCTTCTCGCCGTAAGGCGGGCGCACCATCGCCGTCACGTCCATCTTCGCCTGCTTGAAGACAGCTTTCGCGTGGCTGAACGTCTTGAAGCCGTCATGGCCGTGATAGGCACCCATGCCCGACGGACCGACGCCGCCGAACGGCAGGTCTTCCATCGACACATGCATGATCGTGTCGTTCACCGACACGCCGCCGGACGTGGTGCGCGTCAGCACCTTCTCCTGCTCTTTGTCATCGGAGCCGAAATAATAGAGTCCCAGCGGGCGCGGGTGATCGTTCACATAGCCAATCGCCTCATCCATCTTGTCGTAGGTCTTCACCGGCAACAGCGGCCCGAAGATCTCATCCTTCATGATCTTCATGTCGTCCGTCGGATTGAGGACGATGGTCGGCGGGATCTTGTGGAACGGCTGCTGCGAGAAATTCTCCTTCGCCGGGTTCAGCTCGATGATCTCCGCGCCCTTGGAGCGCGCATCGTCGAGATATCCCATCAGACGGTCGTAATGGCGCTGATTGATCACCGACGTGTAGTCCGGGTTGTCCTTCAGCGTGGGGAACATCGTCGCCACGACGCTGCCGGCCTCGCTGACGAAATCTTTCGCCTTGTCCTTCGGCACCATCACGTAATCCGGCGCGAGACAGATCTGCCCCGCGTTCAGCGTCTTGCCCATCATCACGCGCTTGGCCGTCAGCGCGATGTCCGCGGTGTCGCCGATGATGACCGGCGATTTGCCGCCCAGCTCCAGCGTCAGCGGAACCAGGTTTTCTGCCGCGCCGCGCATGACGTGATAAGCGATGGATGTCGCGCCCGTGAACAGCAAGTGATCGAACGCGAGTTTCGAGAACGCTTCGCCCACGTCCGGCCCGCCGTTGATCACGGCGACTTCCGTTTCGTCATAAGCCGACTTGAACATGCGCTCCATCAATTCGGATGAGCGCGGTGTATATTCGCTCGGCTTGATCATCGCGCGGTTGCCCGCGGAGAAGATTCCGGCCAGCGGCGTGAAGGTCAGATTGAACGGGAAATTCCATGGGCTGATGACGCCCACCGTGCCCTTCGGCTGGTAGTCGATCCACGCGCGCGCGCCGAACAGGCCGAGCAGCGCCGGTTCCACCTTGCGCTTCTCGCGCTTCATCCAGGTCTTGAGATTGGCCTTCGCGTGCTTCAGCGGGCCGATCGAACCCGACACATCGGTGAACAGCGACGCATCCACGGAGCGATGTCCGAAATCCTGGCGCAGCGCGTCCGCGATTTCATCCTTGTGCGCGACCAGCAAACCGATGGCGCGGTCGATCCATTCAATGCGCTTCTCCGCGCTCAGCGGCCCTTCTTTTATGTGTGCCTGCTTCTGGCGCTCGAGGACCTGCTTCATGCGGGTTTCGACATTGCTGGACGTGGGGCGGGCTTCGGCGGCGCTCATGGAAGACCTCTTGGAAAATTCACAACAATTGAAGTGA
>JBQCJO010000017.1:0-5299 GCA_051952735.1 Rhizomicrobium sp. | reverse complement strand
AGAAACCCGTGAAGAACGATGATCTGTGGCGGACTTTGGAAAACGCCGTCGCGCCACACGATGTGAAATGGCGCTGGGTAAAAGGTCATTCAGACCATGTGGAAAATGCCCGCGCAGACGCCCTCGCCCGCGCGGGCATTGAAACCGTACGTTAGAGCTGCTTCAGCATGTGGTCGGCGCTGGAGACATTGAAGGCGCCCGGCTCTTCTACGTTAAGCTCCTTCACCACGCCGTTGTCGACGAGCATCGAGAAGCGCTGGCTGCGCTTGCCCATGCCGAATTTGGTCCCGTCCATCTCAAGACCAAGCGCCCGGGTGAAGTCGCCATTGCCGTCGGCCAGCATTTCGACCTTGCCGTCGGTCTTCTGATCCTTCGCCCACGCGCCCATGACAAAAGCGTCATTCACGGACATGCAAGCGATGGTGTCCACGCCCTTCGCCTTGATCTCGCCGGCATGGGCCACGAAGCCGGGAACATGCTTCGCCGAACATGTCGGTGTGAATGCGCCGGGAAGCGCGAAGAAGACGACCTTCTTGCCGTTGAAGAGATCGTCGGTCGTTACCGGAGTCGGTTTGCCGTCCTTCATTTCCATGAATGTTGCCGAAGGAACTTTATCGCCCACCTTGATGGTCATTGCCTTTATCTCCTGTTGATTGAAGCTGGCCCGCTTTTAACCCAGCGCGAGCACGGCGGAAAGGGCGTGGCAGCCCGGGCGGCTCATGGTATTTTCCGCATTATGACAAAGGACAATCGGTCCATCGAGGGCGTCAACTTTCTGGAAGGCAAGCTGCTGATCGCATTGCCGGGAATGTCCGACCCGCGGTTCGAGAAGAGTGTCATCTTTATGTGCGCCCACTCGGCCGAAGGCGCGATGGGACTGATCGTCAACAAGCCCATTGAGGGATTGGGTTTCCAGGACCTCGTCAAGAATCTCGACATTCCGGTGAAGGACGAAGCGCCCGATGCACCCGTGCTGTTCGGTGGGCCGGTCGAAACCGGCCGAGGGTTCGTCCTTCACAGCAGTGAATACAAATCCGGCGAAGGCACCATGCCTGTCACAAGCGAGATATCGTTGACGGCGACGCTCGACATCCTGCGGGCGATGGCGGAGGGGCAAGGGCCACAGCAATCCGCTTTCGCTTTGGGCTATGCAGGTTGGGGGCCCGGCCAGATCGAAAACGAAATACGGCTGAACGGATGGGTTCATTGCGACGCTGACTCCAAGATCATTTTCGCAGCCGACATGGACGCGAAATGGAGCGCGGCGCTGCGCAAACTCGGCATCGATCTTTCGCTGCTATCCGCCAACTCCGGACGCGCCTGAAGCGCCATCCTTCGAAGACGCGCCGTAGTGGTGCGCGATGAAATTCAGCGCATCGGCGGCAGAAAGCGGAACGCTGTAGTAGAAGCCTTGCGCGAATTCGCAGCCCGTCGCCTTTACACGAGACGCATCGTCTTCTGTCTCGACGCCTTCGATTACCACGTCGCGCTGAAGATCCCGGGCAAGTGAAACCATGGAACTGAGGATGACGGGGCCATCCTCACCGCCGCGCTCGCCCGGAGACAGGAAGCTCTTGTCGATTTTGATCGCGTCGAACGGAACATCCTTGAGCTGTCCCAACGTCGACAGTCCGGTCCCGAAGTCATCGATGACAAGACCCGCACCCGTCGCTTTCAATGCCGCGATGACGGGCACGGAGTCAGGACCGGCAGCTACTGCGCTTTCCGTGATCTCCAGTCGAAGCGTTCCGGGAAGAACATCGTATTGCGCAAATGTGGATCGCACGAGATCGCCAAACTGCGCATCGCGAAACTGGCGCCGCGAAACATTCACGCTGACACTGAGCGCTGGCTCGAGGGGAAAATAGCGTTGCCATTCGGACAGATCGCGCGCCGCGCGCTCCAGGGCAAACCGGCCGAGCAGGACAATCAGGCCGGTCTCTTCCGCGTGGCCGATGAACTCCTTCGGCAGCAAAAGCCCTTTTTCGGGATGCCGCCACCGCAACAGCGCCTCGAACCCCGTCACGCTTTCATCAGGAAGATGCACTATGGGCTGGTAGTAAACATCGAACTGTTCGAGCTCCAGCGCGCGGCGAAGCTCCGCCTCCAGAGCCACCGCATCACCGGGCGCAAAGGCTTCCAATTCGCGAGAATAAAGCCGTGAGCATGCTCCGCCCTGGCGCTTCGCCTGCTGGAGCGCGAGTTCGGCATTCTTGAGCAGCTCGAAAGGATCCTCGGCATCGTGACCGGACACCGCTCCCGCGCTCGCTTGCGCGAAGACGTCACGGCCCTCATGCGAAAAAGCGCGATTGCACGCTTCCGAAAGCTCGATACCGAGCGGTGCCGCATTCGCACTGCCGCCTGCCGCAAGGATCGCGAACGAATCGCCGCCGACGCGAAACAGTTGCGCGCGCGTGCCAAGCTTTTTCGTCAGCCGTTCGGCAACCGCGATGAGAATGGCGTCGCCACCACGATCGCCCAAGCTGGCATGTATGGACTTGAAACGATCGATATCCAGAAGAACGAATGCGGCGTTGCGCACCCCTTCTCCGAGCAGTTCGAGTTCCTCCATGAGCGCTATGCGATTGCCCAATCCGGTGAGCGGATCGCGGAGCGCGCGGTCCGACGACGCCGCTTCAGATTCCTTGCGGGTCGTCACATCCGCCATAAGGCCCAGACAACGGGTTGCCGGGTCGCGATCTCCCATCATCGTCGCGCGAAGTTCGAACCAGGGATAACGTCCGCTCTCACTACGGACACGAAACTCGATACGAAACGCCAGCCCCACCTGACTTTGGAAATCCGTTACCGCTTGACGATAAACGTCCCGATCGTCGGCATGGACACGCGCGATCCAGGCATCATGTGAAAGCGATTGCTGCTTCTGGGGAAGGCCGATCAGGTTCGCGGCTTCCGGCGACAGCTTCACAACATCGCGCACAAAATCGAGATCGAAAACGCCTTGGTGAGAGGCGCCGATAGCCAACAGAGCCGCCGGGCTGGCCGAAGTTGCCGCCGGCTCCTTCGGCGATGCCGGCGCAGACGCTGCGACGAGCGGCGGAGGAGACGCGATAAGTTGCGAGGGACGGACTCCGGATAAAATGGCGATGCCCTCGCCTGCCGAAATCGCGAGCGCCAGCAAAACTGCGCCTGCGGCTGCGAACCCGCCAATGATCGCCGGCGCGGCCGGATTGTCGGCGAACCCACCGAGCGCCACCACCGCAGCGGCCATCGTCACCAGCGAGAAGACGGTGGCGCTTGGCGCGACAACACGCGCTGCCTGCGCGCCATTCATGCCGCGATGAACAAGGTAACCGGCAATCAGCGCGCTTCCGCCAACGACGGCGACCTGAATTAGCAATGCAGCACCGGGAACACCGAGGAATGATGCAACGCTCAAAGCGAGCAAGCCGCGGATCGTCCACGACAGCCATCGATCGGCGCGCGGGAACATTTCGGAAATCGGCGCCACAATATCCGCAAGCTTGGCGCCAGCAGCGAGCGACAATCCTGCCAACATCGCGGAGAAGCCGTAAGGACCGCCCACGATTGTCATCCAACCGGCATCGAAGACGCCGCCGCTGGTGAGTTCGACGCCGAACACAGCAAGAAGCGTGATTGCCGCCCAGCGGGATGCCTGATGTGCCGTCATCACCGCCACGCCGGTCGTGATCGCGATAGACGCGGCAATCAAACCTGCAACAGCGGCGAGAAAGATCGCGAGTTGTTTGTTGTGCAGGACAAGCGCGGGCACCGTCCAAGCAGCGACCGAAGGCTGAATGTCACCGTTGATGACGCGTACCGCCAATGTCGCGGAGGTGGCGGGGGGTATCGTGACCAGGAATGCGCGGCGCCCGAACGCGCGGGCCGGATCCACCGTCACGCCGGCGTCGGAACTCGCAACCTGCAGCAGCATGGGCTTGCCGCGGCGCGGGAAGAAGCGGAGACCGGCGCCCGGCGGCTGACCTGCAAGCAGCACGCGCGCGGCGGGCCGATCAGCCTGATTGACGGCGGTGATCATGTACCACGCCGAACCGTCAGGCTCTTTGCCGGCACGCGCGTTGTAGGGCCGCAGCGAAGGCTGCAGCTCGATCATCATGCGGCTTTCGGCGAAGTTCACGTCGCCTCTTGCCGGCGCAGCGGTGGCACAAACAGCGCCGATCAACAGCGCAGCGAAGCAAGCGAGAAGGAAGACCAGCTTTTTCAGCAAAACATATTCCGATTCGATTTGATGCGAAGCGCGCTCAGGCTAGCCGCGCTTCATCCTCAAGCAAAGCGAACAGCGCATGGTCCTGCCATTCGCCGTTGATCTGCAGATATTTGCGGGCCACGCCTTCTTGCCGGAAACCGGCCTTCTGCAGCAAGTTCTTTGACGGCTCGTTCGACGGCAGGCACGCGGCTTCGATGCGATGCATCCCCAGCGTCGCGAAGATGAACGGAATCAACGCACGGACAGCCGCATGCATGTAACCCTGGCGCGCGAAGCGCTCGCCGATCCAATAGCCGAGCGCGCAGCATTGCGTGACGCCGCGACGGACATTGGAGAGGGTGCAGCCACCGAGCAGCGCATCGTCCTCGGCACGGAACACGAAGAAGGCATAGGCAGTGTCGAGCCGCGATTCCTTCTGATAGCGCTTCAGGCGGCGGCGGAAAGCGCCTTTGGAAAGTTCATCGCGCGCCCACACCGGTTCCCATGGCGACAGGAAGGCACGGCTTTCGCCGCGGAGCTTCGACCACAACAGATAATCGCTCATGCGCGGATAGCGCAGATAGACCCCGTCGCCCTTGATGACCGGCTGCTGGCCCCCGGGGAACGTCAACCCCCGCATGAACGCCATGGGGCCTTCGTTCATTCGGCGGCACGCAAATGTGCGCCCGCGCCGAAACGCTGCGCGAAACGATCGTGGCTCTCGAATTTGCCGATGGGGCCGATAGCAGCGGTTGCCGGTTTCGTTGTCGCCATCACGCGCTCGCCGAAACGGCGCACGGCAGCGGCGTCGATGGCATCGAGTTTCGCGGTCAGCTCCGAAACCGGAATGACGCGGCCGAAGGTGAAGAGGTGCGAGGCAATCTGCTCGGCGCGCGTGGCGGGCTTTTCGAGGCCCATCAGCAGGCTCGATTTCATCTGCGCCTTGGCGCGGCCGACTTCCGCATCCGTGGCGTTGGCAGCGAGTGCGGCCATTTCGCCCGCGATGACGGCGGAGATTTCTTCGGCTTCCTTCTCGCCCGTGCCGGCATAGATGCCGATCATGCCGCTGTCGGCGGCGGATTGCGAAAACGCATAGACCGAATAGCAAAG
>JBQCJO010000016.1:0-6335 GCA_051952735.1 Rhizomicrobium sp. | reverse complement strand
AAAGCCCGACCCACGAACAGGCCAGGGAGCTTCTCGCCTATTGGCAGGAGCGGATGGGCAAGGGCGGCTTCGTCATGGGCCGCGACATCCCCTCGCGGCAGATCGCGCATCTGATGAAGCACCTGATCGTGCGCGAACCGGTGGAGGGCGGACGCGATTTCCGCAACCGGCTCGTCGGCACGGTTCTCATGGAGCGGCTGGGGCGCGACGTCACCGGCCTTCTGATATCGGACGTCTATGCGCCGGCGAGCGCGCCGGCGTTCATCGCCGCGCTCCGGAAAGTGATCGACACGGGCAAGCCGGTCTTCCTGCGCGCGGAGGTGCACGGCATGGTCGACACGGTCCGCACCGCCGAAGGCGTGCTGCTGCCGATGAAAGCCCCCGACGGCGCGGCCAACTGGACGCTGAACGGCGTGTTCTATCTGTGAGAAGGCGCGCGCGCACATAGATCACCCTCTCCCCCTCAAAGAGGGAGAGGTCTAAGATAGACCATGCCCGACGCCGAACCCCGCAAGACCCTCATCCTCACCGGCGCCTCGCGCGGCATCGGCCATGCGACGGTGAAGCGCTTTTCGAGCGCGGGCTGGCGCGTGATCACCTGTTCGCGCCACGCCTTTCCGGAGAATTGCCCCTGGGCCGCGGGGCCGGAGGATCACATCCAGGTCGATCTCGCCGATCCGAACGACACCGAGCGCGCCGTGAAAGACATGCGCGAGCGCCTCACCGACGGCAAACTCCACGCCCTCGTCAACAACGCCGGCATCTCACCCAAGGGCGAGAAGGGCGAGCGCTTCAACACGCTCACCGCGTCGATGGCGACATGGCGCAAGGTGTTCGAGGTGAACTTCTTCTCGACGATCTGGCTGGCGCGCGGATTGGTGGACGAACTTGCCGCCGCGCAAGGCGCCATCGTGAACGTCACCTCCATCGCCGGATCGCGCGTGCATCCCTTCGCGGGCAGCGCCTATGCGACATCCAAGGCGGCGCTCGCCGCACTCACGCGCGAGATGGCGAGCGACTTCGGCCCCCTCGGCGTGCGCGTGAACGCCATCGCGCCGGGCGAGATCGACACCGCGATCCTCTCCCCCGGCACCGAACAGATCGTGGAGCATCTCCCCCTGCGCCGCCTGGGCCGCACGGAAGAAGTCGCCAAGGCGATCTATTATCTGTGCACGGACCAATCGAGCTACGTGACGGGCGCCGAGCTGCATATTAATGGCGGGCAGCATGTTTGAGGCGCCCGGCTTTTCGCGCACTTAAGTCCATAGCGGTAGCTATGGACGTGCGAAAGTCGATGAGCTGCACATCACCAGCGGCATGTGTGAGAGGATGCTGCTTTGCACCTAGACCTATAACTCTCCTTGTTATTTTTTCCGTTGAGGATGTTGCTGATAGACAGGTTTGGTCGGAATGGTTTGTACACTTGGAGATTTTGCATCGGGATGTTCGTGAGTTGTATAAAGCCCCAAGCCGAAAGTCATCGCAGCGCCGATGATCGCCCCTATTAGGCCGCCAGCGATGCCAGCGATCATTGTTGAAAAATTTCCAAAGTATTGTTGGCGCCGTTCTTCCACCATTCTCAGAATCTCTTTCACATCTTCAAGTGGCGTCTGGGTGATATCGTTCACCTCTCTCATCACCATTGGATAGAATATATTTTTTTCCTGAAGTGATTGCGTCCGACGTTCTTCAACAAACTCCGTCATGTAGACGCGGCAGAGCCTCTCTTCCAGCACCAGTTCGAAAGCGGAATCAATTACTCTTCCGATTTTAGAATATTCTCTGATGGTCCCTACTAGACCTTTCGCACGATTGCTTTGAAACAGCGATTGCGTGGTCTCTATGATTGCGTCGCGCAACCGAATGAGTTCGCTCCGAAATAGGGCTACTCTATAAAATGTTGCTAGCACATTTTCGTATAGGTCTTCGAACGTTTGCAGGAGGTTTTGATCGTCCTTGGGCACGTGAAACAGAAATGTTCTATAGCTATCCGGATCGGCGCTGATGTCTTCGGCATGTGGCTCTGTGAGTGGGCGATCTGTGTGCTTTAGAAAAATATCGGCATGAAGGGGGCTGGGACCTAAAAAGCCTAACTCGATGTTTGGATCATGAGAAAGTTTGGCCTTCAGATGTTCCCGAATAAATGCCACGGCAAAGCTTGGACTCAGATCCCGCCAATCCTTTGGCTCGGCTGGTAGATCGAAGGAAATGAACGCAACGGGAGTGTCGTACAGATATCTTACGTCAACATGGAAGTTTTCGATTCCGTTACCGACGGCCAGTTCGAACGCATACTTTTCTTGAAGGCGCGCTGGCATGAAAATGTCAAACGAGACACTTCCCGCCGAAAACATGGGAAGGAAGTTTTCATCCCTATCGGAGAAAGTGAGCAGCGGCCCGCTCAAGAAGTTCTCGTCCAGATCAATCTCAACGTTGGAAACGTTGTCTACGCGTTCGAGAGCTGAGTGGAGCTGTCGAATGTATTCCTCAAATGAAAAGCCTTCAAACTCACCTGAGCGATATTTCTTATTTGCAAACCAATAGCATCCAATTCCAATCGCCTTCATTCGCGAATCTCTCTATTGTCTTTTTGACGTATAATTATAGTCCTTGCTATTTGGGTTGTTGAGTAATTCCAAATGTCGCGGTCGAAAGCGTAATGCTTACAGCCTCCTGCTTCTGCGGTGCCGTGCAGTTTTCGCTCACGGCCAAACCCATGTTTATCCATGCCTGTCACTGCCGGGATTGTCAGGTGCAGGTGGGTGGGCCGTTTGCGATCAATGGGATCATCGAGGCCGAGCACGTCGTGCAGACGAAGGGGCCGAAGCCCAAGCGCTACACCATGCCCACCGAGTCCGGGCGGCCGCATGACATCTATCGCTGTCCCACCTGCGCGACCGCGCTGTGGAGCGACTATGGCCGCCGCAAGGTGATGCTGTTCGTGCGCATGACCACGTTGAAGGACGCGCGCCGCTTCTCGCCCGATGTGCACATCTTCACGAAGTCCAGGCTGCCTTGCGATGAACTCGCGCTGCTTGCGACCTCGCGCGTGAAGCCCGGGAAGAAGGGCGGCGGGCAATGGTCGAAAGATGCGCCGCTCGGGCGCACCACCGTGAAAGGCGCCACCACGAAGAAGCCCGCCGGTGTCTTCTCCGTCTATTACGACATGCAGAAAGAATGGCCCGCCGCGAGTTTGAAGCGGCGCGAGGCGTGTCTCTCCAAGTTAAAACACTAGCTGTCATCCCCGGCGAGCCGCAAAGCGGCGAGGGAAGGGGACCCAGGCAGGGCCGACTAACGGTCCATCTGGTTCGCGCGAAATCTTCAATACTTCATCCCGGCATTCCACCTGGGTCCCCTTCCCCTCATGCGCTGACGCGCATTCGGCCGGGGATGACAGTGGTGCAGGAAAACAGAATAGCGAGCAGGGTGTTTTCCCTACTCGCTATTCGCAACTCATTACTCGCCAGACTTACTTCGGCTGCGGGGACTGGTCGCTGTTGTTGGGCGACTGGTCCATAGTGCCGTTCTTCATGTCCTGCTCGTTCATCGGCGGCTGATCCACCGCGCCGTTGCCAACCGTGGAGTTATCCATCGGCTTGGCCTGCGGCTGGGTGAAGCTCGTGTCCGTCGCGCGGTGTTCGTCGCGCGGCGCGCTGGTCTGGTCGCTGGCTTCCTGCTGGCCGGCATAGACCACGTTCACTTCGCGCTGGCCGCTTGCTGGCGCGGTGAAGCCAACGGTCTTCGCGCCATGGCCGGGCAGATCCACCGTCGCGTGATAAGCGCCGGGTTCCAGCTTCATCAGAACCCATGGCGCGTTGCAGGTCATCTGCGCAACCTGGCTGCCGTCGCTCTTGGCGATGCTCACGGTTTCGCCCGCGAAGAACTGATGCCCGGTGCCGGACACCACCACCTTCACCGGGTATTGGCTCCAGCGCGCGTTGTTCTCCTGCTGGTCGCCCACGCCGGTGCACGCGGCCTGGATTCCATTCACGCTGGTTTCCTGATCGATCGGCATGCCGCCATTTGTGCTTTGCGCGGGATTCATGCCGGAGGTGGCGGCGGTGTTCTGCATCGCGCCGCCTTGCGGCATGGATTGCGCGCCGCTGTTCTCCACGCTGCCTTGCGGCATCGTGTGCTGCTGCATCTGTTCGTCATTCGGCTGCTGATTCATCTGATCGTTCGCCGGCGCCGGGTTCACCGGTTGGTTCTGATCCTGCGCCACCGCCGCGGTGCCGAGCATGAGGCTCGCCGCCAGCGGAATAAGAAGTGTGCTCGTTCTCATCGTCGTCATTCCCTTGGTTTGGCCCTTGGCTGTGCCCGTTCCGGGCCTTGTCACAGAAAGAACGCGCGAAGCCGCCCAGCCGTGCCGTGAAATTGCGGTCAGGCGGTGACTTGCTTTTGAGATATGTTCACTATATGTTCTCATGGCGCGACCCGCAACTTCAGCCCGGCAAGGGACGGGAAAGGGGGAGGGGTGTCGCGAAACGTGACTTCAACTCTCAAAGTCTTGTGGTTTCCAAAGAAGCGGACCGAGGGCGAAAGGAGGGGGATGCGACAAGCGTGAAAACGAATGCTCCGCATCCCGCCGAACCACAAGATGTAGTTTTTTTGCGAAATCGGATTCGAAAAAACGACATTCAATTCCGGTGGCGATTCCTTTGTTGAGTTCCATGCGGTTCCCGGAACTGGCCTCGCGGAACCGGGTTTCTCCCGTGGAGAAGGGCGCTCGATGAGGAGAATTGCGATGAACAAGTTGATGTTGTCCGCGGCCGCGATCGCGCTGTGCCTGGGCACCGCGTCCGCCTACGCGCAGGAAGACCAGACAACCACGACGACCTCCGTCCAGAACCCGGACGGCTCGACCGACGTGACCCAGAAGACCACCACGACGTCGACCGATGGTTTCGCGACCTATCGCAAGACCGTCACGTCGAAGCACCGTTACAACGCGGCCGCCTTCGTTGCGCCGTCGGGCTACACCTATCGCCGCTTCTCGGTGGGTGAGCGGGTGCCGAGCCTGCTGCTCTCCGACAGCGTCGTTCTGAACAATTATCAGAACTACGCGCTCGAAACGCCGCCGAGCGGCCTCACCTGGATCCGCGACGGGCAGGATGCGTTGCTGGTGGATATGCGCACCGGCGAGGTCATCCAGGCCGATTACGACGTGTTCAACGGCTGATCGTTTCAGGCCGTTGTGGCGGCGGCGTCTTCGAGCGGGTACTCGGGCGTCGCCGTCACCCCTTTTCGGTTTGTGTTTTCTTCGGCTTCTTGATGCCGAGCTGCTCGCGCCAGATGCGCGGCGCGATTTCCTCCACCGCGTTGTCGGCAAGTTGTCCGAGGTGGAACGGCCCATATTGCACGCGGATCAACCGCGCGACTTTCAGGCCAAGTGACTCCATCAGCCGCTTCACCTCGCGGTTCTTGCCTTCGGTGAGGATGACATTGGCCCAGGCATACATGCCCTTGGCCCGCTCCAGCTCCGCCTTCACCGGCGCATATTTCACGCGATCGACCGTGCGGCCCTTCGCGAGCTTGTCCAGATCCTGTTGTGTCACCTTGCCGAACAGGCGCACGCGATATTTGCGGACCCATCCTGCTGCCGGAAGCTCCAGCTGCCGCGCCAGCGCGCCGTCATTGGTGAGGAGGAGCAATCCTTCGGAGTTCACGTCCAGCCGTCCGACCGAAACCACGCGCGGCATGTTCTTCGGCAGGTTGGCGAAAACCGTCGGCCGTCCCTTCTCGTCGCGATGGGTTGTCACCAATCCGGCGGGCTTGTTGTAGCGCCACAACCGCGAAGGCTCCGGCTCCAGAACCGGATGGCCGTCCACGGTGATCAGGTCTTCGGAGGTGGCCTTGGTGCCCTGTTCGCGCACCATTTCGCCGTTCAGCGCCACGCGGCCGTCCGCGATCAGCTTCTCCGCGTCGCGCCGTGAGCAGACGCCCGCCCGCGCCAACATCTTGGAGATGCGTTCCGCGCCTTGTGTTGTATCGTCTGGCAATGGATAAGCCGCGCATGGATGACGCCGAAGCCATAGCACTCGCGATTGGGGAAGCCAAAGCCGCCGGCGAACGCGGCGAAGTCCCCGTCGGCGCGGTGCTTCTGGCGGTAGACGGCACGCTCCTGGCGAAAGACGGCAATCGCATCGTCGAGCGCCACGATCCCACCGCCCATGCCGAGATGGTGGTGATGCGCGCAGCGGCCGCGGCGCTGGGCAACGAGCGGCTGACCGGCACGACGCTCTATGTCTCGCTGGAGCCCTGCGCGATGTGTTCGGGGGCGATCAGCATGGCGCGCGTGGCCCGCGTGGTGTTCGCGGCGGAAGATCCGAAAGGCG
>JBQCJO010000015.1:0-4763 GCA_051952735.1 Rhizomicrobium sp. | reverse complement strand
ATCATTTCTTCGCGAAATGTCTTTAGGCGCCTTAGCGCCCCCAAATCCGGTCCAAAACGGCCCGAACCGCGTCGGCCGCGCGGATTGTTTCCCTGGGGACCGTCGGCTGCACATATTTCTCCAAGCTCCCATCGAAGGGGCGTGTCCAGCCGGCATCCGCCATATCCGCATGGAAGCGTGCGAACTTGCGCGATTTGCGGGAGCCACCCGCTCTGCCGGGCAGCGCGAAGACATGCACCGGCTTTCCCGTCGCCACGGCCTCCGAAACCATGCTCACCGAGTCGTTGGTGACCACGATGTGGTCCGCCAGACCAAGAAGTCCGAAATAGGGGTTGTCGCCTTCTCCATCCCAGACGAAGGACGGTGTTTCCGACAATGCGGATTTCAGCAGCGCGATGTTCGCCTCACCCGTGCGTCGCGACGCTGTGATGAGAAGGCTCCCGCCCGTTTCGCGCGCCGCACGCTTCAATGCATCGGCGAGCCTGGCGATTTCGTCTGGTCCGAGAGAATAGGAAGCGTTGGCGCCGCCGATCAGCACGCTGATATAGGGCCGCGACAGATGCACAACATGCGGAAGTAGTTTCGCCGCGCCGTGCTCCAATCTCTCGCGCGTGATGCGATGCAGTGCGCCGCGCGTGGAGAGCACGTTCTCGCCGACGACGCGATCATGCTCCGGCGCGATGACAAGGTCGAAGTGCGATGGTGCGATACCTGGGTTTTGAATAAACACTGTAACGACGCGATGGCCGTCGCGCTTTGCCATCGCACGAACATGCAAAGCGGCCGCTATACTTTGCTTGCCTGAAGCGATCAGAAGATCGGGCCACGGCGGCGAGAGCGCGTCACTCGCCTCGGTGAAAGCGTAGGCATGGCCCCAACGCAAAAAAGGGGAGAGCTGCCGCCACGGCGCGCGCAACGCCACGCGCTTGACGATCGGCGAAACGCCAAGCGCTTCCGCAAGACCGAGACATTGATTGAGACCGCCGGGATTTCCGTCGGTCACGATCCAACATGTTGAAGGCGCGGCCGGGGCGGTCATCGAAATCCGTAAATGAGGGAACGATCACGCAAAACGCGATTCAATATGTGCCGGCAGCTGCCGGCTGGCGGCTACGCCCGAAAAGACGCTTCATGAAGGCACTCAGGCGATGGCGCGCGCCTTCGCGGCGAACGACGCTTTCATCCGTCACCCAATTCACCTGGATCACGCGGCGGGGACCTTCGAACGGCTCAAACCCGTGCCAGGCCGTGGGGCCATTCTTGAAGATCAGAAGCGTGCCGCGATCAGGCGGGACTTCGGCGGCATAGTTTTGCAGATCGTTCTGGTCGCGCAGCAGGCGCAAGCGGCCATGCGTGCTTTCCCAGCCGCGGTTCATGTAGAGGAGAACCGTGATCAGCTTCGTCTTGCTGTCGGTATGGATCTTGCCGTCGGCTGCCTTGCTGATACCGCGCACGGTGGCTGTCGTCGGACGGCCGCTAAGGTCGATACCTAGCTTTTCCTCGACCAGCTTTCGCATCTCCGGTCCTTGCAGCGCATCCATCAGTGCCGAAAAGCGCGGACCATATTGCAAGGACGCCAGCGGGAAACTGCCAGGATGCGCGATCACCGGAAAATCGTCTTCAATTCCAGCCTGTGCATCCTCGCGCACGAACTCCGGAACGATCACATAGGGATAGGGATCGCTTTGTGCGTTGCGCGCACGCAGAGCACCAAAATCAACGGGAGCGTTCGCGGCCGTCATCAGGCTTCGGCGAATACGTTGAGCTTCTTGAGGAAAAGCGATAACCGCCCGCGGCGTGCCTTGCGTTCCACATCGGCCTGGCTGCGCACATACGCCATCTGCACCACCCTGCGCTCGCCGGCGAAAGGCGGATGACCGTGCCAGGAATTGTCCGAGCGCTTGAAAGCTATCAGCGTTCCGAAGATCGGCGGCGCTTCGCAGGTGTAGTCGTCCATCGAGTTGGGACCGTTCAAGACGCGGAAGCAGCCTTCGCCCGAAGAACCCCAATCCTCATTCAGGTAAACGAGCGCGGTCGCGATTTTCGCTTCGCCGTCATTGTGGATGCGGCCGTCTTTCGCTGCGGACCATTTGCGCACGGTGATGAGGCGCGGCTTTTCTTTCAACTCGATGCCCAGCTTGGCGCCGAGAATCTCGGCGAAGCGGTCGCTGCTCATGTCGTCGATGAGTCGCTGGAAAGCGCCTTCGACTTTCATCTCCGAGAGAGGAAAGAAACCGGGGCGCGAAATCTCGGGAAAGTCCCCGCGCATCTCGTTGCGCGCCGATTCGTCCACGATCGCCGGCGCGAGAACATGCGAGTAAGGTGCGTGCTGCCCTTCCGCCTGCGCGAGCTTGTCGAAGTCAATGATGGAACTCATGTCCGATTCCGTCCGTCGCCCCCGCGGCGCCCCTATAAGCACCGGGCTGGCGCTGAGTAAAGATGATATCGGGCAGTCGGCCCCGCGCCTATCACCGATTCGGTTAATGACTCCAATGGCATGGACCATCCGTCTGCCGGGGCCTCCGCGCATAGAGACGCAAGTCCGAACAGCCGGTGCCGCAAGGTCGTTGCTTCGGCAGGGATTTTCTACACGCGGCAACACATCCCCGCGAACTTCTTGACGTTTTCGCGAACGCTACCGATATGGAGCGAGGGGCCGGAAGTTGTTTGCGCGTCCCTTTTTCCACGGAAGCGCTATGGCCGATATCCATTCAAAAGTTGTGATTTTGGGCAGCGGTCCGGCGGGTGCGACGGCGGCTATCTACGCCGCTCGCGCGATGCTGGAGCCCACGATGATCGCGGGCATCCAGCCGGGCGGTCAGCTCACCATCACCACCGAAGTCGAGAACTACCCCGGCTTCGCCGAGGCTATCCACGGCCCATGGCTCATGGAGCAAATGCAGGCGCAAGCCGAGCATGTCGGCACCAAGCTGGTGCAGGACATCATCGTCTCCGCCGATCTTGCCAAACGCCCGTTTACCCTGGTCGCGGACTCAGGCGATCGCTACATCGCCGAGACGCTCATCATCGCGACGGGCGCCAGCGCGAATTGGCTTGGCCTTCCGAGCGAAGAGAAATTCAAAGGCTTCGGCGTATCGGCCTGCGCGACCTGCGACGGTTTCTTCTATCGCGGAAAGCGCGTTGCGGTTGTCGGCGGCGGAAATACAGCCGCTGAGGAAGCCCTTTTCCTGACAAATTTCGCCGACAAGGTGACGCTCATCCATCGCCGTCCCACCTTGCGCGCGGACAAGACCAACCAGATGCGTCTCGCCGACAATCCGAAAATCGAAATAATTTATGATTCCGTCGTGGACGAGGTTGTCGGTACGGATAACCCGCGCGGCGTGACTGCAATCAAGGTGCGCAATCTTTCCGAGGGCACATCGACGAAGCTCGATGTGGACGGATTGTTCATCGCCATCGGTCATTCGCCGGCGACGGAGCTGTTCCGCGGCCAGGTCGAGATGGACGACGACGGTTACATCAAGACCGCGCCGGATTCGACGCGCACAAGCGTGCCCGGCGTGTTCGCGGCGGGCGATGTGAAGGACAAGGTTTTCCGGCAAGCCGTCACGGCCGCCGGGATGGGTTGCATGGCGGCTTTGGAGGCGGAGAGGTTTCTGGCCGGAGGCCACTAAAAGAGTCTGAGCGTCTGGAGGGGCGCGACGATGGATTGGGACAAGTTGCGTATTTTCCACGCGGTGGCATCCGCGGGAAGTTTCACACATGCCGGACAGATGCTGACGCTGAGCCAATCGGCCGTCAGCCGCCAGATCAGCGCGCTGGAAGAAGAGATCACCACGCCGCTGTTTCAGCGTCACGCACGCGGCCTCACGCTCACCGACGAAGGCGAGCTTCTGTTCACGGCCGTCAGCGATGTGCTCTCGCGGCTTGGACAAGCCGAAGAGGCTTTGAAGAACGCGCAGTCGGCGCCACGCGGACAGCTCAAGATCACCACGAGCCACGGTCTTGGCACCTATTGGGTTTTGCCCCGCATCGAATCCTTCCTCTCGGAGTTTCCCGAGCTTCAGGTGCATCTGGTGTTCGAGGATCGTGAACTCGATCTGGCACAGCGCGAGGCCGACATCGCCATCCGCATGCGCGCCCCGGTGCAGGCCGACCTGATCCAGCGCAAGCTGTTCACGGTCCACTATCATCTCTATGCCGACGAAAAATATCTGGCGAAAGCTGGCACGCCGCAAAGCTTCGGCGATCTGACCCGGCACACGCTCGTCGCCTATGGAGAAAGTGCGGCACCGGAGATTCGCGATGTGAACTGGCTGATCGATGCGGTGCGCAAGCTGGCGCCGGAAGGCTATCGCGCACTGCGGATCAACAATCTCACCGGTATCCTGCATGCGACCGAAGCCGGTGTCGGTATCGCCGCGCTGCCCGACTACATCGCGGCAGACCGTCCCAATCTGGTGCGTGTGCTACCCGAGACGGAAGGCCCGGCCTTCGATGTGCATCTGGTCTATTGTGACGCGCTACGGCAGTCCAAGCGCGTGGCGGCTTTCCGTGACTTCCTCGTGAAAGCGGCAAAGGACTGGAATTTTTGACGTTTCGCCCGCGGGTGAAAACGCCGAAAGGTTCTTGAATCCGCGTTTTCGGTTCCCAAATCAAGTGTGTCGCGTTCCTCCCCCTGGAGCGCGGCGAAGAGGGTTCCCCCTCACGACTTTTGCTTCACCCCCTGAAGCGGAAGTCTCTGATAGAAGACCCCTGATCGCCGGAGCAGACCCCTGCTCCGGCGATTTTTCTTGTGG
>JBQCJO010000014.1:0-2508 GCA_051952735.1 Rhizomicrobium sp. | reverse complement strand
TGGGGGCGCCATTTCAGCCATCGCGGCCATACGATACATCGGCCGCGGTTCGGCATAGCCGCTCTCGTTGATCGACGTGATCGGACCGAGCGTAACGCCCGCTGCCCGGGCGAGCGTTTGCGCCCGCGCGACGGCATCGGCGACGGCGGCGGCGCGCGCCTGCGCCATCAACGGCTTGGGATCCTTGATGGTGAAGGCGATATCGCCGATCGAATTGGCGCCGGACGAAACGAGCGCATCCAGTGTCGGCCCAACCTTGGCCAGAACGTTCACACGCACATTGACCGTGTTCGACACCTGATAACCGGTGATGTCGCGCAAGCTGTTGCCGTTCTTGTCGGTGGCATATTGCGGCTGCACCGAGAAGTTCGATGTCTGTATGTCCTTGTCGGCGATGCCGGCGCGCTTGAGGGTGGCGAAGACTTCGTTCATTGCCTTCGAATTGCCGGCCAATGCATCGGCGGCGGTGCGCGCGGTGGTGACGACCCCTGCCGAGAGCATCGCCTGATCCGGCGCGCCATGCACTTCGCCCTGGCCTGAAACGGTGAGCACGCGCCGCTCATGTCCGTTGCTCGTATCGGCGCTAAGCGCGGCGGAGCCTGTGAGCAGCGCGAGCGTCAGACCGGCGGCGCCGAGCGCCGCGAGGCGCGAAACCGTTTTTTTGGAAAAGCCCATTCGAAACTCCCGAAGAGAACCGGCATCACGCTCACCCGCCCCTGCGGCGAAAAAACGGCGCAGCCGTGTCGGATGATAGGCCGGATGGCGCAGCGCTTCACCTCACCCACGAGGGGTGCAAGCGCCGGCCAAATCCGCTAGAAGCCGCCCCGGTGGGGCCTGTAGCTCAGCCTGGTTAGAGCCGGCCGCTCATAACGGCTTGGTCGTAGGTTCGAATCCTACCGGGCCCACCAGCACCCTTTCGTCGCAGTTCGCGTGCGTTCGGTACGATCAAAATAGCGGCGTTATTACAATAACTTGCGACCGCTGCCGTTCGGCGCCGCTCGTGCCAAGCCGACTCTTTTGTTGGTATAATTTCGCGACGATACCAACAATTTTGGACGCGATACCAACAATGGCTCTGACGGATTTGAAAGTGCGTTCGCTGAAGGGCAGGGCTGTCCCATACAAGGTCAGCGATGGCGAGGGCTTGTACGTATTTGTGTCGACAAGCGGTGCCCGGCTGTGGCGTTTGGCGTATCGGTTCAACGCTAAGCAGAAAACTTTGTCGCTCGGCAAATATCCAGAGATGTCGCTGCTGGATGCTCGCCGTGCGCGTGACGAAGCAAAGAAGCTTATCGCCGACGAAATCGATCCGTCCGTTGCTCGAAAGTCCGAGAAGCGGAAAAGGATGATTGCAGCGGGTAACACTTTTCAGGTCGTTGCCGACGAGTGGTTTGAGATCAACAAGGAACGTTGGGTTGAATCCTATTCTTCGCGGCTGAGGAGCCGCTTAGACGAAGATATCTTGCCAGCTTTGGGAACACGACCGATCGCTGAAATAGAACCGCTTGAGGTTCTCGACGCAATTCGAAAGATTGAAAGCCGCGGCGCTATCGAGATGGCCAAGAGGGTCATGCAAATGGCGAGCGAGATATTTCGCTACGGCGTGGCGACGGCGCGCTGCCCGCGCGATCCTTCGGCCGATGTGCGCGGCGCGCTTAAGCCTGCCAAGCCAGCGAAGCATCGAACAGCACTCCCAGCGCATGAATTGCCAAAGTTCATGTCGAACCTAGAAAATTACGATGGCCATCTCGTAACTAGGCTCGCTATGAAACTTATAGTTCTCACATTCGTGAGAACGACCGAGCTGCGATTCGCGCGATGGTCAGAGTTAGAGGGGCTGGAAACCTCGGAACCTCTATGGCGCATACCTCAGGAGCGCATGAAAATGCGCCGGGCACATCTCGTGCCTCTGTCTCCCCAGGCGGTTGGCGTGCTTCTGGAATTGCGAAAGCGTACTGGCAGAAATGAATATCTTTTTCCGGCCATCACCGGGAAAGGCGTCATGTCCGTCAATACGCTTATCTTCGCGCTTTATCGAATGGGGTATCATAGCCGAGCGACTGTCCACGGATTTCGTTCAACGGCGTCGACTGTCCTGAACGAAAAGCAGTTTAATCGCGACTGGATAGAAATGCAGCTGGCGCATTTTGATGGGAGCGTTCGTGGCATCTACAACGCAGCCGAATGGCTGGCCGGAAGGCGTGAAATGATGTGCTGGTGGGCCGATTATCTATTGGCGCGACCTAAGTTGGAGTTGGTAGCTTGATCATGTCGCTCTGTTCATTACCCGAGCAGTAAGGGAGACTTCAATATTGGTTTTAACTCCCGCACAACGAAACAAGCTGCTGGACGCTATCGAGGCCGACAACCTCGTGCTTCTCTGTGGCGCTGGGTTGTCGATCCCCGAACCCAGCAAGCTGATCTCCGCCGTCACGGTAGCCCAGCGATGCTACGACGCACGTCAGCCAGTCGAACCGGGATTGGATCCAGCATGGCGCACCGACATTG
>JBQCJO010000013.1:0-4548 GCA_051952735.1 Rhizomicrobium sp. | reverse complement strand
TGGACGGCGCCAATCATGTGGTGGCGAGCTTCGCGGCAGATAGCGGCCCCATCGCGCTGATCGCGCTCGTGTCGCTATGGGCTTTGCTGCGCGCGATCGACTTCATCGCAGGCGGCGCGACGCACCGGCTCGTGGTCCCAACGCCCGCGCCGGCCACTCCCACAACGACGGTTCACGGCGCTGCATCTTCCGCCGGCAAACCGATGGCGGCGATCTGATTTCTCTTCTCATCCGGTGGCTTGCCGAGCCGAAGCTCGCGGCAACCAGTCCGCCTTCGCCCTTTCGGGCTACGGCGCGACAGCCTTCTCTCGCTTCGCGAGCGAAGGCTGGTACGGGCGGCCGGACTTGAACCGGCACAGGCCTCACGGCCCAACGGATTTTAAGTCCGGTGCGTCTACCATTCCGCCACGCCCGCGCAGGACTCACTCTGTATAGCGATGCGCTTCGGCCGTTAGAAGGCCAGCGGGGAGTGGTCGTCAACAGCGGTTGGCGCTTTCGCCAGATACACCTAACCGGGGCATCATACTCACACGCCTAATGTCTCACCGATCTTAGCCCTGACGGCATGAAAGACATGGCACCATATCCAAAAGGTAGCCAAACTCGCTCAGATACTAAGAGATGGGCTTTTGGTAAAACCTAATTACAACTCCGTAAGCGGGGCCAGTAAGGTCGTCGAGCGCATGCGCTAAGTCGATATCTATCCCTAATTTGCTGGTCCAACGCCCATCAGCGAGCAGCCGTGCAGCATGCGTCGGAATTCCGTTCAGAGCGTAGAGGGCTATTTTCTTGAATCCCTCCTCTACAGACTGATTTTGCGTCTCCTCCCAACCATCCGCCGCGAACCAGGCTTCAAATGCTTCCATAGCTGTCATGTTTGCGTATGAGATGGGCCAAAACGCGCGGGGCTTAGGCCACCAAAAATTTTGATCGTCATCGAACGCGTGAGCAATACAGTTGTATTTCTGGTCTTTCTGGCTGGTTTGCTTGCCTGCAACGTCCGATATCATCGGAAAAAACTGCTTATAGTACGCGTCCATGCTGCTCGCCCCAAGCGATCCAAGCATTCGTCATTGCCGTAATATTTCCGATAACATTATCGGGATAAGGACGCTCACCC
Source organism: Rhizomicrobium sp. (assembly GCA_051952735.1). GTDB lineage: Bacteria > Pseudomonadota > Alphaproteobacteria > Micropepsales > Micropepsaceae > Rhizomicrobium. The sequence continues at coordinate 3,428 of JBQCJO010000013.1, read as the reverse complement.
GGGAAAGCATCGTCAAGTACCCACACAAGTAGCGAAGGCCCCTTCCGCAACTCGTTTAATATAAGCGGTGCTGCGACGACGGCATTCTGAACTAGCGCTTGAAAGCTCGGGTGCTGAGTTATCTGATCGGGATCAGAATACATTGCGGTTTCAGTTTGCCAGCGATGGAGAACAGCGGCAAATGATCCTGAAAAATCGCGTTTTGATGGCACATATTTGCCGCGCGCGCGCGTGGTTCTCGTGCGTGCACGCAGTATCCTGCCGCCGCTCCGTGTAGTTGATATAAGCTGCCCGGCGTAGCTCATTTCTCAGCCTGCAAGTTGTCAGTTCGTTTAGTCGCTGCCATATCGCGAATCTGATGCTGAAGAAGATCGATTAAGTCTTTGGCCGCCTCTGGGGAAATAAACACGTTGCAAGCCATTTCTCGCACAACTGACTGACGAGAGATCCGTTTGTCTGTCCGCTCTTCGCCCAGCACCGCGGTTTCGTCATCGATGGCTTCGAGCGCGTACACTTGGCGTCTAGGGATGGCTGGCCGTTCAGCGAAAAGAACGAAACTTATAATGCCATTCGGCGTGATGGACCCAATGGCGCCGTCCACCCAAACCACTCGAAAATCGGGGGCCTTTATGTAGTCAAAGGCAATCTCTTTGTCCGACGGGCCTTTGGCTGGGTCTAGCCACGTTTCATCGGTCATCAGGGTGCCTTAGCAAAGCGAGCGGTCTTAGCGCACCGCCCTTTCTTTTCCCTTAGCAGAAATCTCCGCCACGAATCACGCGTTGAATCAGCTTAGCATTGGATGCTTATATAGGCGATATATAGGAGAAGAATTGAGTGTGGCTCGGGCAAAAAAACTAAGCAAAACTCACCATTTTAAAGTTAGCGTTCCTCAGCAAACCCATGACTATCTCGTTCTTTTAGCGAGTAAAGGGAAGCTTGGCGCGACAGTATCGGACGTTGCCAGCGTGATCCTTATTGACGCGACAGAAGCCAAGCTTAGCGGCGACTACCATTTAAAAGAGGTGCCCAAGTCCAATCTGTGAAAACGACAGTATGAAGTATACAACTTCCGGTTGAGTATATTCAAGAAAGCCAAATATTTCCAAGGCTTAAGCGCGATTGACAGTGCAAGGCCGCTGACTATAGTGCCGGGCCTTCGCGGCACCGTCCGCCAAACCGCATTCGAAAGCCTGAGACGACATGAGCAAGCGCGCATCCGCCAAATTCAAAATCGACCGCCGCATGGGCGAGAGCATCTGGGGCCGTGGCAAGAGCCCGGTCAACAAACGCTCTTATGGCCCCGGTCAGCATGGCCAGCGCCGCAACAAGAAGCTCTCCGACTACGGCACGCAGCTGCAGGCCAAGCAGAAACTGAAGGGCGTGTACGGCAACATCACCGAGCGCCAGTTCCGCAAATATTATCAGGAAGCCTCGCGCCGCCCGGGCGACACCGGCGAGAACATGATCGGCCTGCTCGAGCGCCGTCTCGACGCCGTCGTCTATCGCGCGAAGTTCGTGCCGTCGCCGTTCGCGGCGCGCCAGCTCGTCTCCCACGGCCATGTGAAGGTCAATGGCCGACGCGTGACGGTTGCGTCATACCAGGTGAAGGAAGGCGACACGCTGGAGCTTTCCGCCAAGGCGAAGGAAATGGCGCTGGTGCTTGAGGCGACGAAGAGCCCGGAGCGCGACGTGGCCGATTACATCGAAGCCAACCACGACCGCATGACGGCAAAGTTCGTGCGCACGCCGAAGCTGGCCGATGTGCCGTATGCCTCGCAGATGCAGCCGCACCTCATCGTGGAATTCTATTCCCGCTAATCTTTCGGGATATTGTTTCTTTACGGGGCTGCCGGACAAAATCCGGCAGCCCTTTTTCTTTTCCGGCGCGTGCCTATCTGCGATGCTGGCGCGCCTTCCTTTCAAGGATTTCCCCTTCATGTTCACGGTCTATGGCGACAAGGGCTCCGGCGCGTTCTCCGCGGAGGCGGCGCTGGCGGAAGCCGGCGCGCCTTACGATTTCCACCTGATCTCGCTGGAAAAGAACGAGCAGAAGAAGCCGGAATTCCTGGCGATCAATCCATCCGGCAAGATGCCGGCGGTGAAATTGCCGGAAGGGCAGATCATCACCGAGTCGCTGGCGATATTGCTGACCATCGCGGATCACTTTCCGAACGCGCATCTGCTCCCCAACCAGGCGAGCGTGGAGCGCGCACGCGCGTATCGCTGGCTGGCCTTCATGTCGGCGGAGATCTATCCGATGGTGGAGGTGAGCGATTATCCGGAGCGCTTCGCAGCGAAAGGCGAGAACGCCGAAGCGTTGCGCGCAAAAGCACGCGAGCGAATCCGCGAACGCTTGCTGATCGTGGAGCGGCAGGTGGCCGGGCCGTGGTTCCTGCCGAGCGGGTTTTCCATTCTCGACATCTACGCCGCGATGTTCTCGCGCTGGCGCGGCTCGCTGGGGAAAGACTGGGCCGCGGCGGGGCACATCCCGAAACTGGATGCGCTGTCCAAAGAACTATCGCAACGGCCCGCGCTGAAAGAGATCTGGAAGCGACATTTCTGGAACGATTGAGCGCACCCTGTCATCCCCGGCCGAGCGAAGCGAGGGGAAGGGGACCCAGGTGTTTCAACACACTGGATGCGGAAACGTTTGGCGGAGTTTCAATCTCACAGACCCCGCACAATACAACCACCTTGGTCCCCTTCCCTCGCGCTGCTTGCGCAGCGCTCGCCGGGGATGACAGCGGTGTTTATGCGTTCTCGAGAACGATGCCTTTTTCGGCGAGGAACGGCGCCAGCTCGTCGGCTTCGTACATCTCTTTGAGGATGTCGCAGCCGCCGACGAATTCGCCCTTCACATAAAGCTGCGGGATCGTCGGCCAGTTGGAGAATTCCTTGATGCCCTGGCGGATCTCCGGATCCTTCAGCACGTCGATCGCTTTGAACTTCACGCCGAGATTGGAGAGAATGCCCACCGCGGCCGCCGAGAATCCGCATTGCGGGAAGACCGGAGTGCCCTTCATGTAAAGGACGACCGGCGCCTCGTCGATCTGCGTCCGGATGCGGTCTTGTACGGTGCTGTCCATTGTGCTGGTTCCTCGTTGGTGGGGAGCGGACCGGCATGCGGCCGCTCGCCGGCGTAATTCGGGATCAATCCTCGGGGATGCTCGTCTGGAGCGCGAGCGCGTGCAACTCGCCGCCCATGCGGCCGCGCAATGCCTGGTAAACCAGCTGGTGCTGCTGCACCCGGCTCTTGCCGCGGAATTCGCGCGAGACGACGTGGGCGGCGTAATGGTCGCCGTCGCCGCGCAGGTCCTCGATCGTGACCTGCGCATCCGGCAGCCCTTCGCGTATCAGTCGCTCGATCGTCGCCGCGTCCATGTCCATGCGCCTCGATATGGCATTTCCCCTCTCTGGTGTCAACGCGT
>JBQCJO010000012.1:0-3002 GCA_051952735.1 Rhizomicrobium sp. | reverse complement strand
CGAACAATCCACCGCGCGGAATGGCGTAACCGGAGTCGCCGTTCCGCAGCGAGATGAGTTTGTTGTCAGCCCAGATGTTCACTGCCGCGCCGGCGAGGAAGACCGCGAGGCCGCCAATGAAGCGCGGATCGGCGAGCCACGCATTTGAATAGTGCGCGAGCGATCCCAGATAGAAACCATTCAAGCCCGCATTGACGAGATTGAAGCTCACCGCGCCCAGAACGATCGCGAGCGGAATAGTTTTGCCGCGCGTTTTCGTGCGCCACGGGAAGATGAGGCTGCGGTTTGTGTAATGCGCGACCCAGAGCGCGAAAAACACCCACATCGGAATCGTCTTGGACGAGGCACCTGATAGGAAGAGCGCCGCGAACAGGGCCAGCGACACGAACTCCATCGCGAACCAACCGAGCCGGTTGGGCAGGCTCGGCCCCCAGCCCGCGCGGACGTGGCGTCCATAGGGCGCGGTAACGAACAGCTGGATAGGAAAAAGGATGAGCGCGAGGGCGATCCAGGCAATCACGATGGTGTTGAAGGATGGAATCGCGATCATCGCGCCATTCTAGGAGACGAAGGGTGGCTCGCCGAGCCGTAGCTCGCGGCAACCGGTCCGCCTTCGCCCTTTGGGCTACGGCGCGACAGCCTTCTCTCGCTTCGCGAGCGAAGGCTGGTGCGGGCGGTCGGAATCGAACCGACACTCCTTGCGGAACCAGATTTTGAGTCTGGCGCGTCTACCAGTTCCACCACGCCCGCGTCGGCGGCTTCTATAGCGTTGCGGACGGGCTTCGCCAACCCTTATCGTTTGCGCGGGAAATTGGGGACATCCATGAAGCTCTACGACGAAAACATGCCCGCGCCGAACCCGCGCAAGGTGCGCATCTACCTTGCCGAGAAGGGCCTCACCGTGCCGACCGAACGCGTGCGCATGATGAAGCGCGAGCACAAGGCGCCGGAGTTCATGGCGAAGAACTCACTGGGCCAGGTGCCGGTGCTGGAACTGGACGACGGCACGCATCTGTCGGAGTCCATCGCCATCTGCCGTTATTTCGAGGTGCTGCATCCCAACCCGCCGTTGTTCGGGCGCGACGCGCGCGAGCAGGCCTTCGTGGAGATGTGGATGCGCCGCGCGGAATTCCGGCTGTGGGGACCGGCGGGGCAAGTGTGGATCAATGACGATCCGCGCACGGCGATGGTGAACCCCAACCAGTTTCCCGAATATGGCGCGCGCAACCGCAAGATCGTGGCCGGCGCGATGAAATGGCTGGATGGTGAATTGGCCGATGGCCGCGCGTGGCTGGCCGGCGATCATTATTCGATCGCGGACATCGTGCTTCTCTGCGGCATCGACTTCGCCAAGTTCGTGAACATGGACATGCCGGAAGATGCGAAGCATCTGCGCGCTTGGCATGAACGGGTGTCGGCACGGCCGAGCGCTGCCGCATAAAAATAACTTGTCATCGCCCGCTTTATGCGGGCGACCCATTTTGTTTTTCAAAAAGTAAAATGGGTTGCCCGGACAAGCCGGGCAATGACAGCTTTACTGCTTAGCCGTTATGCGTGGACGCGACGTGGTCCTTGTCGTCCTGCTGCCAGCGCTCGAATTTCAGGAAGTCGTAATAGCCGCAGCGGTTGTTGGTAGGATAGGCGCGGCAGGTGGAGGGGCGCGCGTGATAGACGGTGCAGCGGCGCTCCTCGGTGTCGAAGAAGCGGCAGATACGGCCGAAATGCTGATCGGCCTTGCGGCGCAGGGCATATTCGGCTTCCGGGTCTTTATAGGTGAACTTCTTGCGCGCCTTGGTGAAGCTGATGCCGAAATGATCGGCCAGACGCTGCACGTCCCGCTTGTTGATCTCGATCAACGGATAGGAGCAGCAATAGCCGGGGCATTTGGAGCAGTTGTACGACGACGCCATGAACGCACTCTTTGAATCGAAGCGTGATGCTCTAGCCTATCGCGCGCCATAAAGCTGCAAAATTATCGGCCGCATCCGTCGGGCGTTTGACGCGGGGGATGACCGCAAGCGTCACATCGGGAAGGAAACGGGCCAGCGCGGCCTTTGTTTCATCCATGGGCACGGCCCCGTCGCCGCTGTCGTTTATGACAAGGGCTTTTACTTGGAGCCCCTTGTTCTTGAGGCATTCCATGGCCGTGAGCGTATGGCTGATGGTGCCCAGATAGCTGCCCGTCACCACGATCAGCGGCAGCTCGAGCGCGGCCATCCAGTCGAGAACGGTTCGCGTGTCGTCCAGCGGCACCATGACACCACCGACACCTTCGATGAAGAACGTGCCCTCGGATTGGGCGATGCGCTTCTTGCAGTTGGAGACGATGGCGTCGAAGTCGAGGCTCTGACCTTCGCGGGCGGCAGCCATATCCGGCGACAGGGGCGCGGCGAAGCGCCAGGGCGAGATGCGAGAGAGCGTTTGCGACGTGACCACCTCGTCCAGCGCGCCGAGCAGCACGCCCGGATCGGACAGCGCGGCCGTGGCGATATCGAAGCCGCTGACGACGGGCTTGAAGGCATCCACCTTCTCGCCGGCATTGCGCAGGTGGCGGATGAGACCGGCGGTGACGAAGGTCTTGCCGATATCAGTGCCGGTGGCGGTGACGAAGTAGGCGCTCATAGGATTCTTTCGCGGATCACTTGTGCCAAACGCGCGATCTCGTCTTCGCGATGCGCGGCGGTGAAAGCGAGGCGCAGGCGCGCGGTTCCGGCCGGAACCGTGGGCGGGCGGATGGCGGTGACGAGGAAGCCTTCGCGCTCCAGAAGCTGCTGTGCTTCCAGCGCGCGCATCTCATCATGCAGGATTACCGGCACAATGGGGCTTTGCGCCAGCGGAAGGTTGAGCGCGCGCGTGAAGCTCTGCGCATTGGCGAGCGGGCGAGCGGTGAGCGCTGGATCGGATTCAATAATGTCGAGCGCGGCGATGGCAGCGGCGACGCTCGCGGGCGGAAGACCGGTGGAATAGACGAAGGTGCGCGCGCGCGTCTTGATAAGATCGAT
>JBQCJO010000011.1:0-2371 GCA_051952735.1 Rhizomicrobium sp. | reverse complement strand
GGACGGCAAGATCTTCTATCGTTATGGCGAGGATCTGCGGCCGATGGGTGAAAAGACGGTCACCATCGCGTTTCGCAAAGCAGACGGCAGCAAAGGTGAGCGCAGCTTCACCACCTACTACACCAGCCACGGCCCCATCACGCGCGAAGCGGACGGCAAATGGATCAGCATGGCGCTGATGAACACGCCCATCGCGGCATTGGAGCAGTCCTGGCTGCGCACGAAAGCGACCGACTATGCCTCTTATCTGAAAGTGGCGGAGTTGAAGGCCAATTCCTCCAACAACACCATCTTCGCCGACGACAAGGGTGAAACGGCGTTGCTGCTTCCCCAGTTCATGCCCAAACGCAACGACAAGTTCGACTACACCAAGCCCGTCGATGGTTCCGATCCGGCGACGGACTGGCAGGGCCTCACACCGCTCTCCGATCTGCCGCAGGTCGTGAATCCGAAGAACGGCTGGCTCTATAATTCCAACAACTGGCCTTATTCGGCGGCGGGCGTGGACAGCCCAAAGCAAGCCGATTATCCGAAATACATGGACACGGTGGGCGAAACACCGCGCGGCATCCACGCCATGCGCGTGCTGGGCGCGGGTAAGAGTTTCACGATGGACACGCTGCTCGCCGCCGCTTTCGATCCCTATCTGCCCGCGTTCGCGAATCTCATTCCGACATTGGTCAAAGCGTATGCGGACTTGCCGCCGCACGATCCGCTGAAAGGACGCCTGAAGGATCAGATCGCGCTGTTGCGCGATTGGGACTTCAAATGGTCGGACCATTCGCTCGCCACGACGCTGGCGGTGTTCTGGGGCGATACGCTGTTCGACGAAACGATCGAAATTGCGAAAGCAAAAGGCATCAACCCGTACACCTACATGGCCAACGCACCTGCCGCGGTGAAGCTCAAAGCTCTGGTGGAAGCTTCCGACCGCCTGCAAAAGGATTTCGGCAACTGGCGCACGCCGTGGGGCGAGGTGAATCGTTTCCAGCGCGTGACCGATTCCATCGAGCCGCATTTCGACGATGCCTTGCCCAGCATTCCGGTGCCGTTCGTGTCCTCGCGCTGGGGTTCGCTCGCGTCCTTCGGCGCCAGGCGCTATCCGAATACCAAGCGCTATTATGGAACGTCGGGGAATAGCTTCGTCGCGATTGTGGAATTCGGACCGAAGGTGCGCGCGGTGGCGGTGACAGCGGGTGGCGAAAGCGGCGATCCCAAATCGGCGCATTTCAACGACGAAGCCATCCGCTATGCGCGCGGCGAATTGCGCCCCGTCTATTTTTATCCCGACGATCTGAAGGGCCATATCGAGCGCCGTTATCGTCCGGGTGACGCGATTCCAGCGCCTTAGCGCGAAATCTCCGCAACGAATTGCGGGAAATCGAAAGTGTGACAGCTTTCGCCGCGCACCCCGTGTGCGCAACGCGCATGGCCGCGCTGCTTGAAATTAGTTGCTCAGGCAACCATTGTCTCGGCAGTCGTTTGGACGGGCCGACATGCCAAAACCCTATTTTCGTGCGGACAATTTCCATTGCCGTCAGTCGAGGGGATACCTGACCCGCCGGGTGCAGAACCTGACCAATCCGCAGGCCGAGGCGATCTTCGCGGACCAGGACCTGACGTTTACCCAGTGGATCTGCCTCATGGGCCTGCGCGAGGGTGTGGCCGAGACGAATGCCGATTTGGCCCGCCACCTCAATCACGACGCCGGCGCGGTCACGCGCGTGGTGGACGAGCTGGAAAAGCGCGGTCTGCTGCGCCGCGAACGCAGCAAGGCAGACCGCCGTGTGGTGAAGCTGACCCTCACGCCGCAGGGCCGCGCCGTAGCGCGCATGCATGTGCCGCCGATCGTCGATTTCTGGAACCGGGTCACGGACGAATTCACCCATCAGGAAATCAAGCAGCTTCTCGATCTCATGGCGCGCCTGATCGCGCGGCTCGAGGCCGAGCCGGTGCGTGAGCCCGCGGCAAAAGAAAAAGTGAAGAAAAAGAAGAGGGTCGCGAAATGAACCGCCTTCTCTCCGCTTTGCTCGCAACAACCCTATTGGCCGGATGTGTGGACGCCCCATCCACTGTCCCGAGCCAGACGGCGCTCAAGCCTGTGTATCTCGGCTTGAGCGCCGCCCCTACACCCGCGATCGCCGATGCCTGGTGGAAAGCATTTGGCGATCCACAACTCGATGCGTTGGTCGATCAGGCGCTCAAGGGCAGTCCCACGCTGCAGGTCGCGCTCGCGCGGATGCGTGAGGCGCAGGCACAGCTCTCCGTCAGCCGCGCGGCGACCTATCCGCAGCTCACGCTGGACGGGCAGGAGCAGCGCACGCATTTCAGCAGCAACTACATCATCCCGCCGCCCTATGCCGGCACGATG
>JBQCJO010000010.1:0-5403 GCA_051952735.1 Rhizomicrobium sp. | reverse complement strand
GGACCGCCGAGAACAATGCGCGCTGCGTCGCGGCTCGTGACTCGCGCAAGCTCATGTCGCGCTTGAGCTGCTCGGATTTCAGGTGCTCGATTTCGAATTTCTGATTGGCGAATTCGAACTGAGCATTCATCAATGCAAGGTTGGTAGATGCGGTCAGCGAGCGTCCCTGATCGTCCAGCCGCTTGAAAGCCTCAAGATGGGCCAGAGCCAATGTGTTGTTGCCGGCCGCTTTGTAAACGCGATAGGCGATCTCGTGCATGTCGCGGAACGCCGATATCGTCGTTTTGAGATCGACGCCCTTGAACGCACGATCGATGTCGGCGACGGCGGTGCCGATATTGCCGCGCTGATATTCCGTTTCCGCCTTCACGCCCCAGACGAAAGGCGCGCCGCCGCTCTCGTCCTTCGGGCCGAGAAGCTTGAGCGCGCGATTGGCGGCGGTCTCGGCGTCGTTAAAGCGGTGGCTCTTCGCATAGGCCGCCGCGAGCGATTCCAGGATGTTTGCTTCCAGGAACGGACTCTGCATCGTCTTTGCGATCTTGAGCGCGTGTTTGAAGTCCTCGATGGCGTCGTCGTAGCGGCCAAGTTGCTGAAGCGCGAAGCCGATATTGTTCGCGGCGGAAAGCTGGAAGATCGGCTCTTCGGAATAGACTTGCGAAGCGCGGCGGTAATATTCGATGGCGCGGCCGAAATCATGAGCCTTATCGTAGATCCCGCCGAGGCCTTGGAGCGCGATAGCCTGGTAGCGCGGAATGCTCAGGCGCGAGAAGATGTCATATGCGTGTTGATAGCTTTTGAGTGCCAGGCCGATATCGCCGTTGGCGTCCGCGAGACGCGCCCGCGAGAGCGCAAGGTTGCCGTCCAGCGCGGCGATCTTGCCATCGGCATCCGCAAGTTTGGTCGCCTTGTCTATCGCGATTTTGGCTTCAGCCGTCTTGTTGATGCGCGTGAGAGATTCACCCTCAAGCCACAGGCTCGTCGCCACGGCTTCGCTTTTCTGAACCGATGCAGGGTGAGCTTCGGCGAGAGCAGCGGCCTCGCGCGCCTTCTCCAGCGCAACTTTGGGATCGGTGTTCATCGCCTTTTTCGCATCGGCGATCTTTACTTCGTAAGCACTCCAACCGGATGCGCTTTCCGTCATTGCAGCGGGCGGAGTAGCCGCGCGCGCGCCTGCGACTGCGAACGCAGTCGCGCAGGCAAGCGCAAACATTGCGGCTTTGGACATCTTCCCGTGCTCCTGGCCATAGATTGGCGGAGTAGTCCTTTAAGAAGGCTTAGGAAGATCGTTAGTGGAACCCTAACGGAATGGGTCGAAATCCGCCGAACGCTGGGTAACGCCGAAGGGAACTTTAAGCGGCAGGGTATTTCAAGGCCTGGCGGAGCCGGGCGGCGGCTTCTGCAATCGCGCGGGGCGAGAATCCCGCATATCCCAGCAGCACGCGATCACCGCCGTCCGCAACGACGCGATATTTCTCCATGGGAGCGATCGAGACGCCGTTCACTGCTGCAATCGATACGATTTCGTCCGCGCTGAGATTCCGCGTCTTGCAGATGACGTGGGATCCGGCGCGCGCCGGCTCGGGCACCAAAAAATCCGAGAGCTGTGTTTCGAGCGCGTGGAGCAATGCCGCGCGCCGTTCGCTGTGGCATTCCTTGAGCCTCTTCATATGGTCGTCGAGATGTCCGCCATTGATGAAGTCCGCCATCACCATCTGATTGGGAATATTGGAGCTGCCGTAAATGCCGCTCTGTACCGCGATGAACCGGTCCACAAGATCGGGTGGCGCGATGAGATAGCCGATGCGCAGCGTCGGAAACAGAATGTGGTTGAACGTGTTGAAATAGATGGTTCGGTCGGGGATGAGCGCGGACAATGGCTTTGGCGGTGGATGCGCGCCGCTGTTGTTCCAGTCGAAATCGTCCTCCAGCAGCCACGCATTCCGATCCCGAATCCATGCCGACAGCGCGCGCCGCCTTGCGGGAGCCATCGCCACCGCCGTGGGAAACTGGCATGCCGGCGTCACGTAAGCGGCGCGGGCGCGCGGCGCCAACCGGCGTCCGGCATCCACGTCGAGCCCCGATGCATCGACCGGCACGGGAACGAGATGCGTGCCGCTGTTCTGCAAGGCCTGCGCTGCTGCTTTGGAGCCTGGATTTTCCATCCAGACCTCGTTGCCGGACAAACCCAGCGCGCGCGCGGCGAGATCGAGCCCGGCTGCGATGCAGTTCGTCACGACAACCTGGTTCGGCGAACATTCCAATCCGCGCGTCATGGCGACATACGATGCGATCGCCTCGCGCAACCCAAGCCAGCCGGCAGGATTGTCGTCGCGCAACAACGCCGGCGATATGTGCCGCCAGCGGCGCGACTGCAGCCGCCGCCAAAGCATGGCCGGAAAAATGTCGATCGGGGGGACACCGAGTTGAAAGGGCAGGGGCTCGTCTTGATGCGGTTCTTGCTTGCCTGCGGAGGTGGCCGTCGCGCCCATGTAGCGAACATAGACGCCCGAGCCGTGGCGTGATTCCAACAACCCGTCGGCGATCAGCCGGTCGAGCGCGGTCATCACCGAGTTGCGCGATATACCCAGAAGACGCGCGAGGCTGCGCGAGGGCGCGAGACGCGATCCGTGTTGCAAGGCGCCGGAGAGAATTTGCCCGCGAACGCGCTGATAGAGCTTTTCATGCAAGGGCGCGCCGGCGCCATCTTCGTCACGAATGAGCTGGACGAAAGCCGGTGCCGGTCTTTCCTGTGACGCACGCCGGTCCGGCGCACGCGCGAACCTTTCCGTCTGGCCCATAACAACTTTGCCCCGAATCGTTTGGCCGTTTGTCACAGTGCAGAAGCACCGTGCCGCGATGATTGGCGACAACGTCAAACAAGCATAATCACGATCACGTTAGCGCGTGGCGCTCACGGCGGCGTGTATGCGCGCGGCAGTCGCGCAGTACTGTTGCGCGACGCAGCCATTGAGAATTCCTGCCGTCGGAACCCCGTGCGAATAACCGCGTGTTTCAACGCGAATTGTTCATCGCGAATTTGTGAAATCACGCATTCGTGCCAACCACGGCTGTCTCTTAACCGAACCCAAACGGAAGAAAGTGGTCCTTTCCGTCGCTGTGAAGTGGCTCTGGCGAGACGCGCATCGCGTCGGCACCTTTTGCGCATGGACAGCAACACGCATCACACAGTCTCGCCGCCGCGTGCTGACGCGTTTCACGACGCGCATTCGGATGCACCTGGCTTTTCGCTCGCGATCGCGAACATCAAAGTCGACGACGCGTCGCCGGTTTCGATCTACGAACAGATCTGCCGGGCGATCCGCGTCGCGATTGCCTCAGGCGAGTTGCCGCCCGGAACGCATTTGCCGACAAGCCGGGAACTTGCCGACGCGCTCAAAATCGGACGCAACACCGTGGTCACCGCCTATTCGCGCCTGGCGGCGGAAGGCTATCTACTGGCGAACAAGCGCCGCGGGACGCGCGTCGCCGACGATGCCATGCGCCTTGCGGCCAGCGTGCCGGAAGAGCGTTCGGCGCAACCGCGTGAGATACCGTCTTACGATACGGACCTCGGCTGGTCGCCACGCTGGCAGGCAACCAACGCGATAGACATCAGCTATCACGCCAAGCATGTGCTGCAGATGATGGTGCCGGCGCAGCCCCATACCGCGCCATTTGGTCTTCACACGCCCGATCCTTCGCTCTATCCGCGCAATCCGCTCAGCCGGTTGATCGCCGAAGAATTCTGCCGGTCGCCGGGCGGCGGCGACATGCGGCAAGGGCTGCGCAAGTTCCAGACGGTCATGACCAACTATCTGCGCCATATGCGCGGCGTCTTGTGCGAGCCTTCCCAGATCATTCCCGTCACCGGTATCGAAAGCGCTCTCGATCTGACGGCGCGCGTGATGATCGATCCGGGCCACTGGGTCTATGTCGAGGATCCTGCCTATGACATCGTCGGACGTTATCTGCGTTCGTCCGGCGCGCAGATTCTTCCGCTTCCCAGCGACAACAACGGCGCCGATATCCAACGCGTGTCAGGCCCGCCGCCGCGTCTGATCTTTACCTCTCCGTCCGTTGGGTTCCCGCTGGGCGCGCAGATGTCCGAAGCGAGACGCGAAGCGGTGCTCGCCGTCGCTCGCAACTCCAACGCCGTCATCTTCGAATGCGATGCGATGTGGGAGTTGTCCTACACGGGCGGGCGCATGCGCGCGATGCAGGGCAGCGACAAAGACGCACCCGTCATCTATTTCGGCAGTCTCAATCACACGCTTGGGCCGCATATCCGTGTGGGCTATCTCGTTGTGCCGCCCCGGTTGGTTGAGCCGTTCTCTGAGATGGCGCAACGCATTTCCTACGGACCGGAACCGTTCCTCCTGGCCGCGCTCGCGAGCTTCGTCGAAGGCACCGACTATGCGGTGCATACCAAGTCGATCCGGTCGATCTATGCCGAGCGGCTTGGCGTGCTTGTCAACAGTCTGCGCACGCATCTGTCCAACGTCACCATTCTGGAACCCTGCGGCGGCCTGCATGTGACGGTGGTGTTCAACGAACCGCTGAACGAGAGAGCGATCTGCCGCGCGGCCGCGGAACGTGGATTATCGGTGACGGAATTATCGCGCTTCTATCTGGATTCGGCGCGTGCGCCGCATGGTGTCGTGCTGGGCTTCGGCAATTTGCCGGAGCGCGTCATCGAGACGATGGTTTGCCGCCTCGCCGATGTGGTCAATGAAGTCCGGGAGCATGGCCGTGTTGTCGCGCCGGCCGCGTGACCGTGATGGCAGAGGGGCTGCGTCTGCTCGGATGCTCCATTCGCGTGCCCGATCTGGATCGCGCGCGTGCATTTTATTCCGGCACACTCGGCTTTGCGTCGAAAGACCTGAATAACGACTTCGTTGTGCTGCCGGGAAGGCTCCCGGTTTTTCTTGAGCGCGTGCCGCTTGGGCCGGTGCCCGCAACGGATCAGGCGCGGACATTGCTCATGCTGCAGGTCCACGACTTGTCGCGAGCCGCCGTCTGGTTTGCGAAGAACAACATTCCGCTGGTGACGGGTGCCGCCAATCCGCTTGCGATCGGGGTCGTGGATTGCTTTCGCGATCCGTTCGGAAATATCCATTCCTTCGTGGAATTGGCCCGTCCGCCCCGGAAGGAATGGAGCGAACCCTCCATATATAATGTCGGGCAGCGCCTCCCGATCGGCGCCGTTCCCGAGGCACGCAGGATCTATAGCGACGTTCTCGGATTCCCGGTGCGGACGGATCGCTACTATCCACCCGCGCTGCCCATGATGAATCCCGACGGATCGTTCGCTTTCGTGATTTACGACAAGCCGTCATTTCTCAACGACTTTCGTGCCAAAGCAGCGCTTTATCCCGCCGAGAACGGTTGTCTGCTTGTTTTTCG
>JBQCJO010000009.1:0-4686 GCA_051952735.1 Rhizomicrobium sp. | reverse complement strand
TGTCCATGCATTTTCCGGCGACGCGCGGTAGGTAGAAATCGCGCTGCCGCTGGAGCGAGGATGCAAGCCGGACAGGCTCAACCGCAATCGCGATGGATGCTACGGGTGAAATACCTGGAGCGGCGCTGGCGCGTGCTGTTCGCCAACGCCCAGCGCGACATCCGGTCAAGCGAAGTCTCCCAGATTGTCGCCTGCGCCCTGATCGGCGCCCTTGTGGGCGGTGTCACCAATTATCTGCATCTCCTTGTCGATCTCTCGCACAAGCTGATCTTCAATTTGCCCAAGCATGTTGCGCTCAGCATGGGCACCGCAACCGACCACTGGCGTCTCATTTTCGTCCCGGCTGTTGGCGGTTTGATTCTCGGCCTGGGTGCATGGGTCGTGCGGCGTTACCGCGCGAGCGAAATCGTCGACCCCGTTGAGGCCAACGCGCTGTTCGGCGGGCGTATGTCTCTTCTGGACTCCATCCGGCTCACCGCGATGACGGTGATTTCGAACGCGTCCGGCGCTTCGCTCGGCATGGAAGCCGGATACAGCCAGCTTGGCGCGGCGCTGTTCTCCCGCTTCGGACGTGAATTCCGCTTGCGCCGCGAGGACCAGCGCATGTTCGTGACGGCAGGTGCCGCGGCCGCCATTGCGGCGGCTTTCACCGCACCGCTCGCTGGCGCGTTCTATGGCTTCGAGCTGATCCTCGGCAGCTACATGCCACGCGCGCTGGCGCCGGTTGCGGTGGCTTCCGTATGCGCGACACTTACGCAGCGCGCGTTGAACCGGCCGCAGCCCCTGTTCGAGATGGGCGGTCCGTTGTTCCTCGACACGCGCAGCTACGCTCTCTTTCTTCTGATGGGAATTCTCGCGGCAGGCGTCGGCATCCTCGCAATGCAGGCCGTGACGTGGGCGGAACGCGGATTGCGCGCCGTCGATGTGCCCGAATGGATGCGCCCATTCGTCGGAGGCGTTGTTCTTTCGGTCATCGCATGGGAATTCCCGCAGGTGCTGGGCAGTGGACACGGAGCCATCCAGTATCACTTCGACATGCGCTGGGCGCTGCTGCCGCTGGCGGCGCTGTTGGTGGCCAAACTCCTTGCCTCTGCGATTTCGGTCGGCTCCGGCTTTCGTGGCGGCCTGTTCAGTTCCTCGCTTTTCTTGGGGAGCCTGTTTGGCGGCGCATTCGCGGAGGCGCTCGCTCCATTCGTGCACGGCATCGCCTTGCAGGAACCCGCGTTCCTCCTTGTTGGCATGGGCTCGGTCGCCGCGGCGATCGTCGGCGCGCCCCTGACGATGGTGTTTCTGGTGCTGGAAGCCACGGGCGATTTTCCGGTGACGCTGGGGGTACTTACGGGCGTCATCACCGCCTCGACCATCGTGCGGCTGACGTTCGGCTATTCCTTCTCGACCTGGCGCTTCCATGTGCGCGGCATCGGCATTCGCGGCGCGCACGATGTCGGCTGGATCAGTGACATGACCGTGGCGCGGCTGATGCGCAGCGACCCCAAGACGGTGCGCAGCGACATGAGCTTGCGCGCATTGCGCACCAAATATCCGCCCGGTGCGATCAAGAGTGTCTATGCGGTCGATCCGGACGGGCGTTATGTCGGCGTGATCGACATGCTGGCCGTCCATGATCCGCTCATCGACGACGTGGTGGATTTTACGGTGGTGGCGGATCTGGCGGGGATGACGTCGGTCTATCTGCTGCCGTCGGAAAATGTGCGCACCGCTCTTGCCCGTTTCGAGGAGACGCAAACGGAAGAGCTGCCGGTGCTGTCCGCGCGTGCCGATCCGCGCGTTGTCGGGTTTCTCACGGAATCCTACGCGCTCAGGCGCTATACGCAGGAACTGGAGCGCCGCCGGGCCGCGGAACTGGGCGAGGAAAATCTGTTCTCGCTGGGCCATACGCCTGGCCGCTGACGGCACTTTACGCCGCCGTCCCGCCACCCTATATCAGCGCACACTCCGCTCAGAGATTTCCATGCGTCCCGAGATTCAGCGCACTGCCGACGAGATCAAGCAGGCCATCGACCTGCTGAGGAGGCATCTTTGACTGGGACAACGCTTTACGCCGCCTCGACGAACTGAACGCGCGCGCCGAAGACCCTTCCATCTGGAATGATCCGCAGGCCGCGCAGAAACTGATGCGCGAGCGGCAGAAGCTCGATCAATCCCTTTCCGCCGTGAAGACGTTGCAGGCGGAGTTGGACGACGGCCTTGGCCTTCTGGAGATGGCCGAGTCCGAGAACGACACGGCGATGATCGCCGATGCGGAAAAGTCCGTCGAGGCGCTTTCCAAGCGCGCGGAGGATTTGCGGCTGCAGTCGATGCTGTCGGGCGAGGCGGACGGCAACGACACTTATCTCGAAGTCCACGCCGGCGCCGGCGGCACGGAAAGCCAGGACTGGGCCGAGATGCTCTTCCGCATGTACACGCGATGGGCGGAGCGGCACGGCTACAAGCTGCAGCTTATCGAAGAAAGCATGGGCGAGGGCGCTGGCATCAAGTCGGCCACGCTGCTGGTCAAGGGCGAGAACGCCTATGGCTGGTTGAAGACCGAAGCGGGCGTGCATCGCCTCGTGCGCATCTCGCCGTTCGACTCCAACGCGCGGCGGCATACGAGCTTTTCATCGGTGACGGTCTATCCGGTGATCGACCAGTCCATTGAAATCGACATTCCCGAAAAGGACGTGCGGATAGACGTCTTCCGTGCGAGCGGCGCGGGCGGCCAGCACGTCAACAAGACGGAAAGCGCGGTGCGCATCACGCATTTGCCGACTGGCATTGCGGTGTCGTCACAGACCGAAAAATCGCAGCATCAGAATCGCGCGATCTGCTGGGACATGCTGCGCTCGCGCCTCTATGAGATCGAACTGGAAAAGAAGAAGGCCGAAACCGGCGCGTTCATCGGCGAGAAGAGCGATATCGGTTGGGGACACCAGATCCGCTCTTATGTGCTTCAGCCCTATCAGCTCGTGAAGGACTTGCGGACCGGCGTCGAAAGCCGGCTACCGCAAGATGTTCTGGACGGCGATCTGGATCCTTTCATGGCTGCCGCGCTGGCGCAGGAAGTCGGCGGCAAGCCGAAAGAGAAGATCGAAGACCTGGATTAGGTTTTGGGACTGGCTATTCCGGTTCGCGGCGTGGCCATCCGAAGGTGATGCGGTCGTCTTCCCACCGCGCGGACATCGCGGCCGCTGCCGCGACGATCGCGCCGAACAGCAACGACGCGGCGATCCACAAGCTCGCATAGCTGGCGATTTTGCGCGCGGTTTCGGCGGCCTGAACGGCATCGCTGTGCATGCGCGCTTCGGCATTGTCGACACGGCGCTGCGCTGTCGCCATCGCCAGTCCGGTATCCTGCGCGACGAGTGCTGCGATGCGGTCCTTGTCGTATTGATTAAGGCGCGCGCCGTTCAGCATGCCGACGTTGAAGATGCGCACCGCCTCCGCCTTGTCGGCATTGAGGCTGGCAGGCGGTGTGAAGCCGGTGGGCGCTGGCGGGATAACCGTATCGCGCGGTTCGAGACGATTGGCGGGTTGCGCCGCCGACGGCTGCGTTCCCGAACCGATGGTAACGGACGATGACGGTGCGCTCGAGGGCGAAGACTGATCGTGCTCATTTGGAGGTGTCGTTTCCGGAAGATCGGAAGAGGGCACCGCCGCGCCGTTCGCCGGCGGTTGCGTTTGCGGGGCAGCGTCCGTTGCGTTGCCGGTATCGGCCTGCGCGAATTGGGTTCCATCCAGCCATGCCTGCGAAGGATTGGGGCCGGGACGGAAAAGCATGTCCACCCAGTAGCCCACATAGTCGTTCGTCATCGCGGATGTCTGCCCGCCGAATTTGCTGGAGGACGCAGCGACCGAGATGGCCGAGCTGCCGGTGATGAGACTCCCGATGGCGACAAGCGCCGCCGTCGCGACAACGGCCAGAGCCCACACGACGAGGCCATGGGCCGCCGAACGGAATTCTTCTTCTTTCGCGGTTTCGGGCGCAGGGCCGATCAACCGGCCGGCGAGATGGCCGCCGGCAGCAAAACCAAAGGCTTGCGCCACCAGAAAATAGATCGCGCCGAGGGTGAGGAATGTCGGCTTGGTGACATGCTCCACAGGAACGAGCGCGAGCCCAAAACCGGAGCCGAGCGCCAGAAGGAAGAACGTCACCGCCGTGGCGAGCACGGCACCTGCGAAGGCCGAACTCCACGAGAAGCGGTGCGCGAAGAAGCCTTCGTTATCGTTGCCGCCGCTGACGATGGTCGCAGCACCGTCTTCGTTCAAAACCGTCGTCACAGGCATGAAGGTCTCCCCGGATCGCGCGCCGGATTTGTAGCACGCCAGCCTGAGAACGCTTTACCGCGGGGGCCGTTCCAGAGTCGCGGAACCGCAAACAAAAACCCCGCGGTTGGGACCGCGGGGTTTCAGCGAAAGCGGTTGAATGATCAGCCGTTGCTCTTGAGCGGCTGGAAGGTGGCGGCCGGAGCAGGGCGCGGCGCCAAGACCTCGGGCGCCTTCAGCGTGTTGATCGGTGCGGCCGGCGTTGGCGCTGTGGCGGGCGCCGGAGCGGCGACGGGCTGGGGCGCGGCTGCGGGCTTGCTTTGATAGGCCTGGCTCGGGCGGCCGGCTTCTTCCGACAACGGATTGTCGGAGTGGCGGCAATTGCCCTCGAAGAATGCGCCGGCTTCGACGGCGAACGCTTCG
>JBQCJO010000008.1:0-2055 GCA_051952735.1 Rhizomicrobium sp. | reverse complement strand
CGCTTCTTCGCATCCGGTGTGTAGAAGAACACCACGTCGCGGTCCGGCCGCGTCAGTTTCTTGTCGCGATCCTTATAGTCGAAACTCGACAGCAGGTCGCGAATGATCTCCAGCCGCGCGATCTTCTTCACATCGGTCTGCACGATGCGCCACGGGGCGGAGGGATGATCGGTGCGCTCGAACGTCTCGTCGCGCGCATCGCTGTATTCCTTCCACTTCCTCTGCGCCTTCGCATCGACCGGCGAAATCTTCCAGCGCGTCAGCGGGCTCTCGTCACGTTCCGCGAGACGCCGCTTCTGCTCGTCGCGGCTGATGTCGAGATAGTATTTTCGGATCTGCACGCCGTCGCGCACCAGCATGTCCTCGAACGGGATCACGGACTCGTAGAATATCTCGAGCTGTTTCCTGGTGCAGAAGCCCATCACATGCTCGACGCCCGAGCGGTTGTACCAGGAGCGGTTGAAGATCACGAACTCTCCGCCCGACGGCAGGAACGGCACGAAGAGCTGGAAGTACCATTGCGTCTCTTCGCGGTTCGAGGGCTTGCCCGGCGCGTGCACGCGCGTCTCGCGCGGGCTCATGTGATCGATGATGCGCTTGATCGCGCCGTCCTTTCCGGCGGCGTCGCGGCCTTCGAGAATAAGCAGAATCTTGGAGCCGTTCGCGATCAGCTCGCGCTGCAGCTTCACCAGCTCGATCTGCAGATCGCGCAAGGTCTTTTTGTAATGGCGATCGTCGTCGTCATCATCGGCGTCGTGATGCTTTTTGTGCTTGGCCATAGGAAGATTAAAGAGGCGGAAGGCGGTTGCTGCAACTTAAACCCGCGACCACGGCAGGACGTTCCCGTCCAGCCGTTTTGCCGCAATGCCGAAGACCTCGGCCAGTGCCGCATCGGACAGCACATCGCCTGGCGCACCCTGCCCGGCCACGTGACCATTTCGTAAGACAACGATGTCATCGCAGAACCGCGAGGCCAGTGACAGATCGTGCAGCGTGATGGCCACCGCCACGCCGCGCGTTGCTTCCGTCCGCAACAATTCCATCAGCCTCAGCTGATGCGCCGGATCGAGATGCGCGGCCGGCTCATCTACCAGCAGGATCGGCGCCTGCGTCGCCAGCGCCCGCGCCAGCAACACACGCGCCCGCTCGCCGGCCGACAATTCGTTCAGCCGCCGCGCTGCGAATTGCGAAACATCGCAGCGCGCCATCGCATCGGCCACCGCCGCCGCGCCATCGTCGCGCGCGCCATAAGGCATGCGCCCCAGCGCCACGATGCGGTCCACCAGCATCGGCCACTGCACCGCATTCTCCTGCGGCAGATAGGCGATGGAACGCGCCAGCCATTCGCGCGAGCATTCCTTGAGCGAGCGGCCCAGCACCGTCACCTCGCCCGCATCGAACGGCAGCAGGCCCAGCGCCACGCGCAGCAAGGTCGTCTTGCCCGCGCCGTTCGGTCCTACGATGCCCGTCACTTTTCCCGCGGCGAATGACGCCGACGCGCCATCCAGCACCACGCGCGCGTCGTAAGCGGCGCGAACCTGCGAAAGCGAGAGCGCGCTCATATCGCCTCCCGCCGCATGCGGATGATGAGCCAGACGAAGAACGGCGCGCCGATCATCGCCGTCATCACGCCGACCAGAAGCTGCCCATCCGGCGCAATCAATCGCACCGCGATATCCGCCGCCGTCACCAGCGCCGCGCCGCCAAGCGCCGACGGCAGGATCAACCGCGCAGGCTCATAAGCATAGAACGGCCGCAGCAGATGCGGCACCACTAGCCCCACGACACTCACCGCGCCTGCTGCCGCTGTCGCCGCACCCGTCGCCAGCGCCACGCCGATCACCACGCGCCGCCGCACTACATGCACGTTCACGCCAAGCGATTGCGCCGACTCTTCGCCCAGCGCCAATGCATCGAGACTGCGCGCCGCGCTCCACAGGATCGCGATACCGATCACCACCGGCACCAATGCCAACCAGAAATCGGAGAGCGTAGAATCCTTCAGCGATCCCATCATCCAGCGGATCATTTCGCTCATCGCATAAGGATTGGGTG
>JBQCJO010000007.1:0-3072 GCA_051952735.1 Rhizomicrobium sp. | reverse complement strand
TCCTGCCAGCCATTCGGCTCCCTCTTGGCCCCCAACTGGGACGCATTAACGCCGTTCCCCCAATTTCGCCCCGGTCTGGCGGCGAATCACCATTGGAATCAAGAAGATACGCGCGGGGTCCGAGTCTGACTAGGGAATGTGGTTAAGAAAGTGTAAAAACCAAAATATGCCTAGCGGCCCAAGATTTTGGGCTGGAATCCTATTCTGCGAGTCAATTCAGGGAATTACGTCGTCCGAGTATGGAAAGTGTGGGTTTCAGCGCCACAAGCGGACGAGCGGACCATTGCTGCCGAACACCGGATCCTTTTCCGGCGCGGGTACCGCATCGACAGCGCGGCGCGCCTCTTCATGGGGAAGATCGTCGGGCTCCGGCTGGTCATAGCTGCCGCCGCCCGCACCCAAAGGATAGGCGCCGACGACAAGCAAATTGTCGGGCGGGCCGATTCGCTCATGGCCGGTGCCGGCGGGATGCACGATTACATCGCCCGCTTTCACATCCGTGACGATGCCGTGCTTGCCGCCGAACTGCACGCGCGCAGAACCGCGCGCGATGCCCAGCACTTCATGCGTGTGGGTGTGGAAGTGCAGAAAATCATAGATGCTGTTGCGCCAGGATTTGCCCCAGCCGTTCTTCGCGAAGAGTTCCTCGAAGATCGCGGCTGGATCGTGCTTGCCGTCCAGAACGATGGCCTGCCGATAGATCAGGAAGGGAAACTTCTGATTGTTCGGCGTCTCACCATCGTCGCGGAAAGTATGCTCTTCGGGCGCGACATTGCGCACCGCGATCTCGCCCGGATCGGGGCGGCCGACGCCGGTGGCTTTTTCGGCAAGCTTTTTGGCCTCTTCGAAGATGGACATGCGGCTCTCTCCCTCATTCTCAAACTGCGGAATGGGGAACCGGTTCCTGCTCTCGCCGGTTGAAACCATGCATGAGTGCCAACCCGGAGGAATGAATGGCGCGAAAGTATTCCAAAAGCGCGAGCAAGGACGTGAAACGCGCGGTGAAGAAAAAGAAGAAGGGCACGCTGAGACGCGGCAAAGGCGGGAAGGGCGGCAAAGTGAAGAGCCGCAAGCAGGCCATCGCCATCGGCCTCTCCGAAGCGCGTGCGAAGGGCAAGAAAGTTCCGAAGAAGACCAAGAGCAAGAAGCGCAAGGCCGCGAAGAAGAAAAAGAAATAGCGCCTTAGAGCGTCACGTCGCGGATGTGCTCTTCATATTCCGCTTCCCATGCGGGGGCGGTGATGCAGACTTGCTTGAGATTGCCGCGATACCAGAAGCGCTTGCCCTTGGGCACGATCACCACATCCTGCGCGGCAACCGGGAACGTCTCATCCTCGATGATCCATTCGCCGCTGCCTTCGATGATGAAGAAGATGAATTCGCTTTTGGCGTGGCGGAATTCTTCGGCGTGGCCGGCGGTGGTTTCCTGATAAACCACCGCCGCCTCGGCACATTCGGCCTTGCCGTTGTAGATCCACATGTCCACGCCGTTCTTGTTCATGTGGAAGGCTTCTGACTTGTGAATCACCGGATCGCGCATGATCAGACCTGGACGTGGAAGAGCGTGCCGATGCCGGCCGACACGGCCATCGCGACAATCCCCCAAAAGGTGACGCGAATCGTCGCCGGAAGAAGTGGGGCACCGCCTGCACGGGCGCCCAGCGCACCAAGCGCCGCCAGCACAATCAACGACGTGATATAAACAGTAGCGACAACGATCGAGATGGGCACGAGCATTGCAGCAAAAATCGGCACCGCCGCGCCAACGGAAAACGACGACGCCGATGCCAGCGCCGCTTGCAGCGGTCGCGCCGTGGATTCTTCGGTGATGCCGAGCTCGTCGCGCGCATGAGCGGCGAGGGCGTCTTTCGCTGTCAGCTGCTTAGCCACTTCCATAGCGAGTTCGCGCGTCAGTCCGCGCTGCATATAAATCCCGGCAAGCTCCTTGAGTTCAGCGTCCTTGTCGGTCGCGAGCTCGTGGCGTTCCTGCTTCAAATCGGCTTTTTCGACATCCGCCTGAGAACTAACGGACACATATTCGCCCGCCGCCATCGAGAGCGCGCCGGCGACGAGGCCGGACACACCTGCGATCAATATACTGCTGGGCGAATGGGTGGCCGTGGCAACGCCGAGCACGAGGCTGGCCGTAGAAAGAACACCATCATTGGCGCCGAGAACGGCTGCCCGCAACCAACCGGTGTTGCCGATATGGTGACGTTCGCGGTGCAGCCGTCTCGCCATTTGCCCTAGTAGCGATAGTGATCCGGCTTGTACGGGCCGGCCTGCGGCACGCTGATGTAGTCGGACTGGACCTTGCTGAGTTCGGTCAGCTTGGCGCCGACCTTGGCGAGGTGCAGGCGCGCGACCTTCTCATCCAGATGCTTGGGCAGGGTGTAGACCTTCTTCTGGTATTTGCCGTTTGCGTTGAACAGTTCCATCTGCGCCAAGGTCTGGTTTGTGAAGCTGGCCGACATCACGAAAGACGGATGGCCCATCGCGTTGCCGAGGTTCACGAGGCGGCCTTCCGACAGCAGGATGATGCGGTGGTTGTCGGGGAAGGTGATCTCATCGACCTGCGGCTTGATGTTGTCCCACTTCAGGTTCTTCAGCGCCGCGACCTGAATTTCGCTGTCGAAGTGACCGATGTTGCAGACGATGGCGCGGTCTTTCATCTTGCGCATGTGGTCAATGGTGATGACGTCCACATTGCCCGTCGCGGTGACGAAGATGTCGGCGCGGGGCGCGGCATCGTCCATCGTCACGACTTCATAGCCTTCCATCGCCGCCTGCAACGCGCAGATCGGATCGATTTCGGAAACGAGCACGCGGCAACCGGCCTGGCGCAGCGAAGCGGCGGAGCCTTTACCCACGTCGCCGAAGCCCGCGACCATGGCGACCTTGCCGGCCATCATCACGTCGGTACCGCGGCGGATGCCATCCACCAACGACTCGCGGCAGCCATAGAGGTTGTCGAACTTCGACTTGGTGACGCTGTCGTTCACATTGATGGCGGGGAACAGCAGCTTGCCGTCCTTCTCCATGAGATAGAGGCGATGCACGCCGGTGGTGGTTT
>JBQCJO010000006.1:0-2056 GCA_051952735.1 Rhizomicrobium sp. | reverse complement strand
CAACCGAACGCTCCTGATTGTCACCCCAGCCCCCCCGAGGGGGGCGCGGGCTGGGTGGGGGGGACAAAACACGGCGGGAGAGCGAGAAAGAACTTCTTTCTTTTGAAAGAGAATCGCTCCCCCTCACCCCAGCCCTCTCCCCCTTGGGGGAGAGGGAGTGATTGAGCGCAGGCGGTGATGACAATGCCTAAATCAGATCGCGCAACGTCACCGACACGTCCTTCGTCTCGCCGCCGCGTTTGACGGTGAACTTCACCGCCGTGCCCGGCGCGTCGTTGCGCAGGCGGGCGCGGGTTTCATAGAGCGGCAGCGAGGTCGCGGGCTTGCCGTCCACCGAGACGATCTCGTCGCCGGTTTTGAGACCAGCCTGATCGGCGGGCGTGCCCTTGGTCACGTCCACCACGCTGTACCCCGTCGCGTTCTGGTTGATCCACACGCCCGAACGATCGAACGAGTCCAGATCGCTGACCGGTTGCGTGACCGGCTTCAGATACATGGTGTTGTGGCCGTAATCGAGCGTGACGACGAAGCGTTTCAACACGCCGCCGCCGATATTGCCCGATTGCGTCGGATCGGCGTCCGCACCCTTCGTGCCGGTGGAGAGCAGGACAACCGGAGCCGCGATGGTCTGGCCGCCGAGGACGAGATTGTGACCGCGAATGACGTGGCTCTTCGTCGGGCCGCCGATGCCCCAGCCGGTCGTCGCTTCCGGTGCGCTGCTGTATTTCGCGAATTGCGCATGCTCGGCGACGAAAGGCGAATTGAGCATCAGCGCCGCGCGATTGCCCGTGTCGATGGTGAAGGTGCCGGGCACGCCGTCATATACCCCGGGCGCTTCGATGGTGTTGCCATTGAACTTGATGGGGACGGCCGTGCCGGCATCCTTCGGATCGAACGCCTCGGGCTTGATGAGCGTAATGGTGTGCGCGCCATAATCGATGCGCGTGACGAAGCGGCGGAACGTCTCGTAGCCCACCATGCCGGGCATAGCGACGCCTTCGATGTTGCCCATGCTGTCGATCGGGATCTGCGCGAACACCTGGTCTTTTACCGTGGCGCCGGCCAGTTGCAGCGAGGAGACTTTCACGAGCTGCACGTCCATGTGGCCGCTGCCCGCGCCGTTGCCCTGCATGTGGCCTTCGGCGCCAAGTCCTAGTTCCTTGGTGAGCGGCGGCGTCAGAAGGTTCACGCCACCCGTGTCGAAGATGAACTGATACGGGCCTTTGCCGTTCACCATCACGTTCGCGAAGATGTGGTTGTTGATGAGCTTGAACGGGAAGGTTGTTTCCGTCGCGCCGTTCGCGATGGCGTAATCGTTGAGCACGACCTTCGGTGCGGCATAGGCGGATGCCGGCTGTGCGGGCAGGAACGCGACGCTTGTCGCCGTCATGTCCTGATCGTATTGCGCATCGCCATTGGTGGTGTGGATCTTGTGCGGAAGCTGCAGACCGTTCTCCGCGCGATAATCCGAAAGCGTTGTGGTGAAGGTCTGCGTGCTCTGCATCTCCACGACGCGCGAGAGCAGGTGAGATTTCGCATCGAACCACGCGTCGAAATTCTTGCCGTCTTTCGGCGTGACGGTGAGCACATCATAGGTGTTGCCGCCGTCCGTCTTCTCGCCATCGGAAACGATGGCCGCGCCGCCATAGCCGGGCTGCCACCACAGATTCGCGCGGCGATAGCCTTCATTCACCGCCAGGGCGCGGTTGTCGCCGCCATCCTGCTGTGTAACCGAGCCGGAAGGGTCCTTGCCCCAGGCATGCGCGCCATCGAAGCCCTGCGTCTCGCCTGCCGGACCGATGACCGCGTCGTCCACCCACATGCCGGACTTCAAGTCGTTCAGCGACGTGATCTTGCCGGTCATGCCCTGGCCGGAATAGGCGTATTCGATCTTCGTCGTTGGCTGGGCCGCCGTGCCCATGGCCGCCTTGTTGGCGGCGAGCACATCGCCCACGCTTGGCGCGGCGAAGGCGAGAGTGGAATAAGAGACTGTTGCCAGCGCCGTGACGGCGATGGCGGCAAAAGTGGACCGCATGGCTCCCTCCGAGTGGTTGGG
>JBQCJO010000005.1:0-7188 GCA_051952735.1 Rhizomicrobium sp. | reverse complement strand
GAGGTTCCTGCGCGTGGAGGCGCGATGGACGCGGATTTGACGGCGCTCAACAATTTGATCGCGGAATTGCGGCCCCGGCTGCACCGCTATTGCGCGCGCATGGTGGGCTCCGCTTTCGACGGCGAGGATGTGGTGCAGGATGCGCTCGCCAGCGCCGCCGCGGCCTGGAACGCGGATATCGAAAACCCGGAGAACTGGCTCTTTCGCATCGCGCACAACGCGGCGCTGGACGCGCTGCGCCGCCGCAAGCGGCTTTCGACATTCGAGGCGGATGCCGAGCTGGACGCTTTTGCCGATGCGAGCGCGGAAACGGACTTGCGCGTCGCCGTGGAAGCCAGCCTCGCCATGCTGCAAGCATTGACGCCGGTGGAGCGTGCCTGCGTCGTCCTTGCCGACGTGCTGGGCTACGCGAACGAAGAAGCGGCGGAGATTCTTTCGATCAGCGTCGCCTCCGTGAAAGCTGCGCTGCATCGCGGGCGCGCGAGACTTCGCGATCTGCCCGCGGCGTCCCCGCCGGCGTCTTCGATTTCCTCGGAAGACCGCGACCGGTTGCGCGCCTATGCGGACAAGTTCAACGCCCGCGACTTCGATGCCTTGCGCGCGTTGCTGGCGGAGGACGTGCGGCTGGATCTCGTCAATCGCCGCAAGCTCGCCGGCAAGCCGGAGGTCTCGGTCTATTTCACGCGCTATGCGGAATTGGGCGACTTCCGCGTGTCGCTCGCGCAGGCGGAAGGCATGCCGGTATTGCTTGTCGATGCACTGGGCGAGGAAGGCCGCGTTCGCTATGTCGTGCGTCTGCATTGGCGCGATAGCAAGATCGCGGATATCCGCGACTTCCGCTACGGGTCTTATGTGATGGACAGTCTCGAAAGCTTGCCGCTCGGCTAGATGCCGCCGTTATAGGGGCCAA
Organism: Rhizomicrobium sp.; assembly: GCA_051952735.1. Lineage (GTDB taxonomy): Bacteria > Pseudomonadota > Alphaproteobacteria > Micropepsales > Micropepsaceae > Rhizomicrobium. Next base: position 6,278 of record JBQCJO010000005.1, on the reverse strand, counting down.
GCCAGATGCTCACCATCGCGGCGAGGGCCACAAGCACGAGCGTTCCGTTCACGACATAGAGAATCCATTTGGGGATGCGCCGCGCATTCGGCATGGGGTCGTGAAAGCGCGGCACCAACTCGCGCCACACCGCGGCGGCGAAACAGAAGGCGCTGAACAACGTCAGCACCGTCCCGACCACCTGTATGAACAGCCCCGGCAGGATATGCTCCAGCAGCGCCTTGGCGCCCACACCCGCGGCCAGCGAGGCGAAACCCGTGCGCACCCAGGCGGCATAAGTCCGCTCCGCCGCATAGATCGTGCGGTCTGCGGCAAGGATGGTGGAGATGTCGGCGCTGTCCTCGATCTCGTTTGCGCTGTCGGCGATGTGCTCGGCGCTTTCCTTCACGTCCTTGGAAGCCTTGTGAATTTCCGCGCGCTCGATGTTCGCCGTCTTCTCGGCAATCTTCGCTTTCTTGGCGGCTGTGGTCATGATGCGTAGGTTCCCTCCCATGCAAACGCCGCGGCACTTGGCGCGGTTCCTCTCCCGCGTGCATCGAACTGCCGCTTCACCCGTTGAGATTGCGCGAGACGGGACCATCGATGAGCGACACCGCCCCATTGGACAAAGAGGTGAAGAAAGCCGTCATCAAGGACGAGCGCTCCATCCTCCTGCACAATCTCAACCGGATGACGGACAAGGCGATGATCGCGCTCGCCTTCGTCTGGATCGGCCTTATGATCGGCGACTTCGTCGGCAAGCTCTCGCCGCCGCTGGTGATCCTCAACAACGTGATCTGGGCGATCTTCGGTGTGGATTTCGCAGTGAAATTCTTTGTCGCGCCGCGCAAATGGGAATTCCTGAAGACCCATTGGATTCTTCTGATCTCCCTGATCCTCCCCGCCTTCCGCCTGCTGCGCATCCTGCAGGCGTTGAGCGCGTTGCGGGCGCTGAGCTTCGTGCGCATCCTCACATCGCTCAATGTCGGCATCAGCCAGCTCACCGATGCGATGGGCCGGCGCGGCGTGGGCTGGATCACCATCATCACCGTGATCATGCTTTTCGGCGGCGCGGCTGGCATGTATTCGCTGGAGAATGTCGGCTCCCTGCAGCAACAGGGCTATGGCGACGTGGTGAAGATAGGCGGCGGCTTCCACAGCTACAGCGATGCGGTGTGGTGGACCGCGATGCTGATGACAACCATCGGTTCGCAATACTGGCCGGTGACGACGGCGGGCCGCGCGCTGTGTTTCTTCCTGTCGATGTTCTCGCTGGGCGTGTTCGGCTATATCACCGCGGCGTTGGCGAGTTTCTTCGTGGACAAGGAAGACGTCGCCAAACCTGCGCGTGCGCGTGAGGAAACGGTGCAAAGCCTGCGCGATGAGGTCCACGCGCTCCGCGAAGAGTTGCGCGCGCGCGAAGCGCGCTGAGGTCTAGCGTTCATCTTCCAGCGAGGAATCGCAATCGCTGCCGGCAAAGCGCTCGGCGATAGGCAACGCTTCCTTGTCGGCGCCGGCCTTCACACGGCGCGCGGCGTTGCGCTGGGCATCGTTCTTCTCCGAAACGGTTTTGCGCGTGGATTTTCGCATCGCCTTGGTATGCGGCATGGAACCTTGCATGGTTGCTCCTCCAGGAACCTGGTTCTTCAAAACGCCTGCGAATGGCCCGCGTTGCACGCGATCGTTTCGGTTCCCTCGGAACAGGCGCGGCGGCGCGAACATTCCGTGTCTGCAACAACAAGAAGAAGAGGGCGCCATGTCCGACGCCAAAACGACGCAAGATCACAACGAAATCCGCAAATGGGCCGAATCGCGCGGCGGCAAGCCCGCGCGCGTGAGCGACACCGGTGGCAAGAACGATCCGGGCATCCTGCGTCTGGATTTCGATCCGAAGGATCCCGATCTGACGCCGATCTCCTGGGAAGAATTCTTCAAGAAGTTCGACGCCGAACACCTGTCGTTCCTCTATCAGGAGAAAACCGCCGAGGGGAAAAACAGCCGCTTCCACAAATTCGTGAACGGCTGACGTGAAGAGCAGGGAACTCGTCAACACCACGGGCCTGAAGCTCTGGATCGCGGTGCTGGATCCCGGCGATGAAGCCAAGACGGCGCTCACCAAATTCGCGAAGGACATGCGGATTCAATCCGCGTCCTTCGTGGCGGTGGGTGCGTTCGAACGCGTCACCATCGGCTATTTCGACTGGCAGAAGAAGGAATACCAGCCGATCGCGCTGAACGAGCAGGTCGAGGTGCTCTCTTTCATCGGCGACATCGTCAGGGACGAGAAGGGCGAGCCCAGCCTGCACGCCCACACCGTCGTCGGCCGCTTCGACGGCACCACGCGCGGCGGCCATTTCCTCGACGGCATCGTACGGCCGACGCTGGAGGTCACCTTCACGGAAACGCCGGCGCACCTCGTCCGCCGCAAGCATCCGGACATCAACGTCGCGCTGATCGATCTGGGTTAAGCGCTGTTCTTGCGCCGCTGTTCGTTGAGAGCGGCGACGGTCTGCGCGTCTTCGCGCCCGTCATAGAAGCGCTCGAGTGCTTCGCGGAACACCGTCTCGGTATCTTCCGGCGCGGCATGACAGAACAGCGTCATGCAGGACTGGAACTTCATCGTGTCGGGATAGCCGAAGATATCGTCCGCGCTTTTGCCGTCGATCTCCAGAACCAGCGCCGTGCATTCGCGCAAGCGCACGCCCAGAACGGTGTGCGCGAGATAGGCGCGCGCCTCATCCAGCGACATAATTCCGTAGCGTTCCGCCGTTTCGCTGCGGCCCAGCCCAGCCATCTGCGGGAAGATGAACCACATCCAGTGTGTTTGCTTGCGGCCGGCTCGAAGCTCCGCCGCGACCGTCTCGTAGATCGGGTTCTGCGCCGTCACAAACCGTTCCAAGTCGAATTGTGCGCCCATGACCCAAGCATAACGCGCAAGACGGCTTCAGGGGTGCGGAATAAGCGCGCGCCCGATTGCCAAGGCTTGCGTGAGTGTTTCCGTTTTGGGCACGGCAATATCCAGGCTGCTCAGGGATTCCGCCGCTTGCGGCCGCAATTCGCACAGAACAATGGCAGTTCCCTTGCCGCCCGCCGCCGCGATGAAACGCTGCAGGGCCCGCGCGCCGGAGGCGTCTATCAATGTCACCGCCGCCATGCGCAGGATGAGAACCTTCGGCGCGCCGCCGCTGCGCGAAAGGATCTCCTCGAATTCCGTGGCCGCGGCGAAGAAGAACGGCCCGCTCAACTGGAAGATCTCAAGGCCGTGCGGCAGCGCCTCGCGCGCGATGGCGTTGCGGTTGGGCGCCGCGAATTCGTCCACGTCTTCCGCCACGCGCGGCAGCAGCGCTTTCGCTTCCGCCACATCCGCCATGTTGCGCGCGAACACCAGCGCCGACAGCACCACGCCCGCGGCAATCGCAAAAGACAGATCCACGAACACCGTCAGCAGGAAGGTGAGGATCAGCACGGCGCGGTCGCCCGCCGCGCATTGCAGGATGAGCCGGAACACGCGCGCGTCTGCCATGTTCCAGCACACAATGGTCAGCACCGCGGCCAATGCGGCGAGTGGAATGTAAGACGCCAGCGGCGCGAACAGCGCCATCATCGCGAGAATGGCGACGGAATGAACAATGCCGGAGATCGGTGTCTTCGCGCCGGCGCGGATGTTCGTCGCCGTGCGTGCAATGGCGCCCGTCGCGGGAATGCCGCCCATGAGCGAGGAGGCGATATTGGCGAAGCCTTGTGCCACCAGCTCGCAATTGGCGCGGTGGCGGCGGCCTGTCATGCCATCCGCGACGACGGCGGACAAAAGTGACTCGATGCCGCCCAGCGCGAAGATCGTGAAGGCCGCGGGCAACAACGCGCTCAATCCGGCCGCGCTGAACAGCGGCAGATGCGGGCTCGGCAGTTGCGAGGGAATGCCACCGAATTTCGTACCGATGGTGACAACCGGAAGCTTGAACAGCCACACGCAGGCCGCGGCGAGGGCGATGGCGATGAGGAAGGCCGGAAAGCGCGGCGCGAATTTCTGCATCAACAAGATCGCGGCAAGCGTTCCACCCGCAATGGCCAGCGCGAAGGGATTGAATGTCGCCAGCGCCGCAACATCCGCCGCGATCTTGCTCACCACGTCCGCAGGCGCGTGTTGGATCGCTAGCCCTAGCGCGTCGCCGATCTGGCTGGAGAAGATGACGACGGCGATGCCCGAGGTGAAACCCGTCACCACCGGAAACGGCATGTATTTGATGTAAGTGCCCAGCCGCGCCAGCCCGGTGACGATGAGCAGCACGCCGGCCAGCAACGTCGCCGCCGCCAATCCTTCGTAGCCCATCTTCTGCACGATGCCCGCCACGATCACGACGAACGCGCCCGTCGGTCCCGCGATCTGGAAGCGCGTGCCGCCCAAAGCAGAAACGACGATGCCCGCGACAGCCGCGGTGAACAGCCCGCGTCCCGGCGCGACACCGCTGGCGATAGCCAGAGCCAGAGATAAAGGAAGCGCGACGACAGAAACGGTCAGCCCGGCGAACAGGTCGGCCCGCGCCTCGGCCAGTCCGTATCCCTCCCGCAGCGCCGTCACCAGCTTGGGAACGAACAGATGCCAGGCCGCAGGCTTTCTGACGGCTTTTACATCGTTAATCATGTATGAATGTCTGTAATCTGTATATCAGACAATCATATAAATTGATTATATACAACTAGTCATGTATAAAACATCAATCCGGTCGGCTCAGACAGAGGCGCCGGAATAAAGGACCTTCAAACTCCATGACGCAGACTGCGGCTTTGATCTGGTTCGGCGTGCTTGCCGTCCTGCTTTTCGCGACGGGCCATCTGCTCGCGCGCAAACGCCGCGCCGTTCCTGCGTCGATCGCCGGCGGGAGGCCGGACAGCATGCAGCCCTTGATCGAAGCCGCCCAAGCGGCCAACAAAATCGCGCGCGATGAGCGCATGGCTCTGGCCGTGGTGGCCGAGCGCAGCGGCGATGCCGTCGCCTTTTTTGCGCGCAGCATCGCCAGCGTCGTCGGCGCGTGGCGCAAGAATGAAGCCGGCGGTTTCGATGCCGCGACGGGTGACGAGGACGCGCAATCCCTCTACATACGGCGCGGGAATATCGACTCCTATCTGCGCTGGGCGCGCACCGTGAAATAGCGAGTGGACGACGCATGACGCTTGGGTTCCTCACATGATCACCGCGGCGCAGCTGCGCGCGGCGCGTGCGCTCGCCGGCATCGACCAGCGTGCGCTGGCCGAGCAGTCGGGCTTGTCTGTGCCGACGATTCAGCGCATGGAAGCCAGCGAAGGCGTGATCCGCGGCAATGTGGATTCGCTCATGAAACTTATCAGCGCGCTGGATGCCATCGGCATCGTGCTGATCGGCGACGATGCGACCAGCGGGGAGGGCGGGCGCGGCGTGCGCCTGAAACGCAGCGCGCGGGAGTAGCGCGTGACCTCACCTGCCATGCAAGAACTCATCGACGGCTATCGCGCCTTTCGCGGCGAGCGCTGGCCGGCGGAGCGGCAGCGTTATCTCGATCTGGCGAAACACGGGCAGAAGCCGCAGACGCTCGTCATCACCTGTTCGGATTCCCGTTCCGATCCAGCGACCATCTTCAACGCTCGTCCCGGCGGCATGTTCGTCATCCGCAACGTGGCCGCGATCGTTCCGCCGTATGAGACCGACAGCAGCCATCACGGCACCAGCGCCGCCATCGCCTTCGCGGTGTTGAGTCTGGAAGTGCGCAACATCCTCGTCATGGGCCACGCGCAATGCGGCGGCGTGGCGGCGGCGCTGGACAATTCGATTGCGGACGGCGTGCCGTTTCTCAGCGCCTGGGTCGATCTTCTGAACCCCGCCGTTGCGCGCCTGCCGAAAGACGCACATGACGCGCACACTTTGCTGGAACAGGACGGCGTGCGCCTGTCGCTCGAACGGCTGATGGAATTTCCCTTCGTCGCCGAGCGCGTGAACGCGGGCAAGCTCGAACTCAACGGCGCCCGCTTCGGCATCACCGACGGCAAGCTGGAGCTGCTGGATCGCGCGACCGGGAAATTCACGGCGCTTTAGAACGCGCCCGCGTCATTAGCTATAACGGCAATCACCGGATTCATTGGCAATTTTTATGGGGACTTTGCCGCGGTGGCGGCTAAGGTCTTTCCACGCCCTGGGCTGGGCCGGGCAGGCGCCTTCCGGGCACCCGCTCTTCGCGATTGTGTGGATCTGGAAGGCTGATTCATGAGTCTGGACAGCGTCGGGGGCGGGGGGCGCGGCAAGGCGACTTGGTTTACCAAGTCGGCGG
>JBQCJO010000004.1:0-7171 GCA_051952735.1 Rhizomicrobium sp. | reverse complement strand
TGGATCATCCAAAGAAAACGCGGTCGCTGATATCGATATTCTACACCACGTCCGATCCCTCGCTGCCCCCATCCCCGCCGGTGGCACAGGCGGCGCTGATGGCGCGGCCGGAGGATAATGATCGCGCCACCGTCATCGCGCATTCGTTGAAGGGCAGGCGGGCTTATGCCTCGACCAGATGGCCCTTCAACGAGAAGCGTTTGGCCGAGCTGATCGGGCGCTCTTATGACCGGTCGTTCTATCCGGAGGGTACGGCCCGCCAATGGGCGGCAATAATGGCGAGTCCGCCGAGAACCGAAAGGCTGAAGTCGTTGAAAGTACCGTCGCTTGTATTGCACGGCTCTTCGGACACGCTGATCCCACCGGCCGCGGGTCGTCACACGGCGCAATGCATTCCCGGCAGCGAGCATCACGAGATCGAAGGCTGGGGGCATGATCTCCCGTTAGAAGTCATCCCGATCCTGCGCGACCTCATCGTGCCGTTCATTCAGCACGTCGAGGCGAAGAGGGCAAAGCAGGCGGCCTAAACTGAAAACCCCGCCGCGGCAGAACCGGGCGGGGTTTCGAATTTCGCAAACGAAAAGCAGATTACTTGATTTTGCCTTCGTTGAATTCGACGTGCTTGCGCAGCACCGGATCGTATTTCCGGACCTTGAACTTCTCGGTCATGGTGCGGGTGTTCTTCTTCGTGACGTAGAAGAAGCCGGTGTTGCCGCCGCTGTTGAGACGGATTTTCGCGGTGGTGGGCTTCGCCATGACGGTTTCCTTGAATCTGTGCGCCGAAGGGCCGGTAACCTAGCCATAGCCGCGCTCAAGTCAAGGGGCCTGAAACGGCAGAAAACCGTTTATTTTCAATGGCCTCGATCTCGAATGACGGGGTGTGATCGGAAAAATCCAAGTTTAGATACTCCTCCGTGCAATTCTTAAATCGGCCGTCTTAGAACAGGCGCGTTGTTCTTGGATGATTGCCGTGGGGGCGAATTCCAATTTTGCTTTGCTGAAGGATTTCGCGCAGGAGCAATCCAGCGATCGTCGGCGCGAGCTGCTCCGCCAGGCGACTGACATGCTGCTGGCCGATGGTCACGCGCTCTCGCCGGACGAAATGACCCTTCTCGATGACGTGGTGGACCACGTGGCCTCGGAGCTTTCGGCACAGGTTCGCGCGGAGCTTTCGCGGAAGATTTCTGCGGCGCCAATTCCGTTTACCCGCACGGCGCGCAAGCTGGCGATGGACGATATTGAGATCGCACGGCCGGTCCTGGAACATTCGCGCGCGCTTACCCAGGACGATTTGCTCGATGTGATTGCACAGAAGTCGTCCGACCACATGATGGCGGTGACGCGGCGTGATGACATCGGCGTAAAAGTGTCAAGTGCGCTGGTGGAGAAGGGCGAAGATCGTGTTGTCGTGTCGCTATTGCAGAACCAGACAGCGCGGATCGATGAAGCGACTTATGACCGCGTGGTTGAACGAGCCGAGACAAACAAAGCTTTGCAGGGGCCGCTGGTTCGGCGGAAAAGCATCCCGCTTCATCTTCTCAGTGATATCTACCTGAAGGTCGAAGCTGACTTGCGCCGCGAGATCCTGCATCGCTACGAGGACGTACCGGCCGCGCAATTGGACGCGGCGTTCGAACGCAGTCGCAATCGTGTTTCGCGTGCGCTCGGTGCGCTCCCGGACGATTTCGACGCGGCGCGGCGCGAAGTAGACGGTATGGCACGCCAAGGGACGCTGGCACCGCCGGTGCTTGTGACGCTGCTGCGCCAAGGGGCTGCGAAGCGCACGGCATTCGTTCTGGCTTTTGCCAAGCTGGCGGATGTGAATCACGAGCTTGTCGAAAAGCTCGTTGCATCGGCGGATCTGGACGCGCTGGCAATGCTGAGCCGGGGCACTGGGTTCGACCGCGCCCTGTTTGTCACGCTGGCGATGCTGATTGTGGGCAAGGACGCGCCCATGGGGCGGATCAGGGAGTTTGGAGAACTCTACAATGCGGTGCCGCCGGAGGCTGCCCGCCGCGCGATCCGCTTCTGGAAGATGCGGACAAAGCTCTCTGCTGCTTAAAGAAGCTCCATTTGCGATTTTCCGCGCATGAAGCGGAAGAAGGGAACGGGACGCGTACCATCCGCACCGTCTGAAAGCCGCGCCTCTGCTTCATCCAAAACTGTGCGCGTGATGGACGGCAGGTCGAGTTCACGGGCTTCGGCAAAAGTCAGCCAGCATGGCGTCAGCAGTTCGTCGTTGTCGCTGGCATCCAGCGTATGGGCGATCGCCGCAGCATCGGCCATGAAGAACCGGGCATCGAACCGTCGCGTGCGGTTCGGTGGCGTGATGGCGCGAGCGATGAATTCCAGCGTATCGAGACGTGGCGCGATCCCATGCTCGAAGAATTTCTGCCATGCCGGCGCACGGGTGCGGGGGAGGCTAGAGGCTCGTTCACCGAGAAGAATGCCGGCTTCTTCGAATGTCTCGCGGATGGCTGCCAGCGCGAAGCCGCGGGCGCGTTGCGCGTTCGCCCCTTTTACCAGCCGTTCGGCAACGTGCGGACGCAAGTCGCCGCCGAGCGCGATGCGTTGATCACCAGGATCAACACGTCCGCCGGGAAACACAAACTTGTTCGCCATGAACGCCATATTGCCGTGACGCTGTCCCATCAATACGCGCGGGCCGCTTTGGTCGCGGCGCACGAGGACGAGCGTCGCGGCATCCTTCGGACGTAAACGATTCTTGACGATGACTTCGTCTTTGTCGAAGGCGGGTGGGGGCGTGGGCATAGTTTGTCTTAGCGGCGCTTACGCGTTTTCCGCAAGTTGAACTTCGGCCTGCTGCCCGAACTCCGCTTGGGCGCTGCGTTAGCTTCGGCGAGCTCGAAGCGCAGGCCGCCTGTCAGCGGCGCGGCTTCTTCCAAGCGCACGGTGAGTCGATCGCCGAGCTTGTAGATCGTGCCGCTACGGTCGCCGATCAGTGCGTGCAGACGTTCATCATGCCGGAAATATTCGAAGCCGAGGCTGCGCGCCGGGATCAGCCCCTCCGCGCCACTCTCCGGAATTCGCACGAACAGGCCGAAGCGCGTGACACCGGTGACGCGTACTTCGAAATTCGCTCCGACACGCTCTTCCATGTAAGCGGCGGCATAGCGGTCCGTGCTGTCGCGCTCCGCCGCCATGGCGCGACGTTCCGTCGTGGAGATGTGCTCTGCGATTTCGTGGAGGCGATTGCCTTCCTTGTCGGTCACCCCGCCATCGCCCAGCTTGAGCGCGCGGATCAGCGCACGATGGACGATGAGATCGGCATAGCGGCGGATGGGCGAGGTGAAGTGCGCATAGTGCGACAGGTGCAGACCGAAATGGCCGATATTGTCCGGTGAATAAACCGCCTGCGATTGCGTGCGCAGCACCACATCGTTCATCACTTCCGCGTTTGGGCCATCCTTGGCCTGCGACAGGATCCGATTGAATATACCGGGCTGCACGACTTGGCCCTTCGCGAATTTTATGCCGATGGTGCGCAAATAGTCCGAGAAGGAGAACAGCTTCTCTTTCGAGGGCTGCTCGTGGATGCGGAAGATGAGCGGTTGGCGCGCCTTCTCCAGCGTTTCGGCGGCGCAGACGTTGGCCATCACCATCATCTCCTCGATGAGGCGCATGGATTCCAGGCGTTCCTTGAACGCTATGGATTCGATCTTGCCATCCGCGCCGATCTTGATGCGGCGCTCCGGCAGGTCGAGATTCAGCGGATCACGCTTGTCGCGCGCCTTCGCCATCGCCTGATAGGCGTTCCACAGTGGCGCCAGCACATCGCGCGCGAGCTCGGACCTGTCGCGGCCGTCGAAGGCGTCCTGCGCTTGGCTGTAGGTGAGGCTGGCCGCGGAGCGCATGATGCCGCGCACGAATTCGTGACGTTTCTTGTTGCCGTTCCTGTCGAAGATCATGCGGACGGCAAGGCAGGGGCGGTCCACATTGTCCATCAGCGAGCAGAGGTCCGCGGAGAGCCGTTCCGGCAGCATGGGAACGACGCGGTCCGGGAAGTAGGCAGAATTGCCGCGCTTGTAGGCTTCGCGATCCAGCGCCGATCCCGGCGTCACATAATGCGCGACGTCGGCGATGGCGACGATGACGATATGACCGCCTTCGTTGGACGGATTTTCGTCCGGTCCGGCCCACACGGCATCGTCGTGATCGCGCGCGTCTTCCGGGTCGATGGTGACGAGCGGATATTTGCGCAAGTCGGTACGGCCGCGCGGATCGGCGGGCGCGGCGCGGTCGGCTTCGTCGATAACCTCTTTGGGGACTTCCGTCGGGATGCCATGCGCGTGTATCGCGATGAGGCTGATAGACTTGGGCTGGTTCATGTCGCCCAGCCGGTCGATTACGCGAGCGCGGAGTGTTCCGGAGGCCCGGCCGGATAGGGGCTCGCACAGTACAAGCTCGTTCGGCTTGGCACCGTGCGCGTCACGGGCATCGACGATGAATTCGTGCCGGGTCTTGCGATCCACCGGCACGATGCGGCCGCCGCGCTCGCCTTCGCGGTAGACGCCCAGCACCTTGTGCACACTGGCGCCAAGGCGCTTTATGATCTTGGCTTCATAGGCGCCGCGAATTTCGGTAAGGCGCGCCAGCAGGCGTTCGCCCGTGCCGAGCGCGCCGCCGCGCTCGTCGCCCTTGCCGGGGATGACGATGATCTTCGGCGGCTCTTTTTCGCTTTCCCAGCGCGCGGGCCGCGCGAGCAATTCGCCGTCGGGATCCTGTCCCGTGATTTCGAGGACGATGACTTCCGGCAACGTGCCGGGCTTGTCGAATGTACGGTGAGGGCCGCGCTTCAGCGCACCCTCGGATTCAAGTTCTTTCAATATCTTCTTCAAATGAATGCGCGCATTGCCTTTCACGCCAAGGGCGTGGGCAATGTCGCGTTTGGTGGAATGGGGATTTTCGGCGAGGACTTCGAGGACGCGCGCTTTGTCGAGCGGGATTTCGGATCGGCTGCTGTGCTTTTTCTTCTTCAAACTCAGCCTTCGACTTCTTCCGGTTCGCTTTTCGCGGGCGTCTTCCTGGTCTTTGCCTTGGGCTTGGCTTTCGCCTTGGCCTTCGCTTCTTCGGCGGGCTTTTCGGCCTTCGCCTTTTTCGGCGCGGCCGCCTTTTTCGGCGCCGCTTTCTTCTTTTTCTTGCCGCCACCGTTGGCTTCACGCTCGGCGATTAGCGCCAGCGCCTGTCCCAGCGTGACGGCGTTGGGGTCCTGATCCTTCGGGATCGTGGCGTTGGTCGAACCGTCGGTGACGTAAGGTCCGTAGCGGCCCTTCATCACCTTGATCGTGCTTTCGCCGTCGGTGGACTTGCCGAGTTCTTTCAGCGCTTCCGGCGCGCCGCGCGGACGCGCCTTGGCTTTCTTCTCTGCGAGCAAGGTCACGGCGCGGTTGATGCCGAGCGTAAACACCTCGTCCGGATTTTCCAGCGAAGCATAAGAGCCGTTGTGCGCCACATAGGGTCCGAAGCGGCCAAAGTTGGTCGTGATCGGCTGCCCGTCTTCGGGATGCATGCCGATCTCGCGCGGCAGTGCGAGCAGCTTCAGCGCCAGTTCGATATCGACATCGGCGACTTCCGTGCCCTTGGGGATACCGGCGCGCTTGGCCTCCTTGCCTTCGCCGAGCTGGATGTAAGGACCGAAGCGGCCGCTCTTCAGCTCGATCGGCAGGCCGGTTTCCGGGTCCTGGCCAAGAACGCGCGGCTGTTGCGCGGCGGCTTCCTCGGCGGTCTGACCGAGGCGGCGCGTGTAGCGGCATTCCGGATAGTTCGAGCAGCCCACGAAAGCGCCGAAGCGGCCCAGCTTCAGGCTGAGATCGCCGGTGCCGCAGGTGGGGCATTTGTGCGGATCGCTGCCGTCCGCATTTGCCGGGAAGATATGGTGGCCCATGACATCGTTGAGAAGGTCAATGACATGGGTGATGCGCAGGTCCTTCGTCTCGCCGATGGCGGCGGAGAAGTCGCGCCAGAAATCGCGCAGGAGCTTCTTCCAGTCGAGCTTGCCGTCGGAGACTTCGTCGAGCTGTTCTTCCAGATCGGCGGTGAAGCCGTACTCCACGTAACGCTTGAAGTAATTGATCAGGAAGGTGGTGACAATGCGGCCCTTGTCGTCCGGGTAGAAGCGATTACGGTCGAGCTTGACATAACCGCGGTCGCGCAGCGTGGAGAGGATCGACGCATAGGTGGACGGACTGCCGATGCCCAACTCTTCCAGCTTGCGCACGAGGCTGGCTTCGGAATAGCGCGGCGGCGGCTCGGTGAAGTGCTGCTCCGGCTTCACCTGCTCGATATCGGCTTTCTCGCCCGCGGCCACTTTTGGCAGGCGCGCGCCGTCTTCGTCGTCACCCGCGTCATCCTTGCCTTCCTGGTAGACGGTGAGGAAGCCGTCGAACAGCGTGACGGAGCCTGTCGCGCGCAATGTGATGTTCTGATCGGCGGAGATCACGTCCACCGTGGTGCGCTCCAGTTCGGCGCTTTCCATCTGGCTGGCGATGGCGCGCTTCCAGATCAGGTCGTAAAGCTTGCGGGCATCTTCATCGAGCGCGCTCGCGATTTTCTCCGGCGTGCGGTCGAAGCTGGTCGGGCGAATGGCTTCATGCGCTTCCTGCGCATTCTTTGCCTTGGATGTGTAGACGCGCGGCGCGGGCGGCACATATTTCGCGCCGTACTTGCTGCCAATCGCATTGCGCGCTTCCGCGATACCTTCCGGCGCCATGCTGATGCCATCGGTACGCATATACGTGATGAGACCGACCGTCTCGCCGCCGATGTCCACGCCTTCGTACAGCCCTTGCGCGATGCGCATGGTGTGCTTGGCGTTGAAGCCCAGCTTGCGTGAGGCTTCCATTTGCAAGGTCGAGGTGATGAAGGGCGGGGACGGGTGCCGCTTGACCGGCTTGCTCTCGACTGAACCGATCGTGAATTTTTGCGCGTTGATCAGATCGACAGCGCGCTTGGCGTCGGCCTCATTGTTGATGCCGAGCTTGTCGACCTTCTTGCCGTCGAGATGCGTGAGATGGGTGGTAAAGCTGCCGGCCGGGGCGCGGACGTCGGCGTCGATGGACCAGTATTCGACCGGCGTGAAGGCTTCGATCTCCTGCTCCCGCTCCACCACAAGGCGCAAAGCGACGGACTGCACGCGGCCGGCCGAGCGCGA
>JBQCJO010000003.1:0-3450 GCA_051952735.1 Rhizomicrobium sp. | reverse complement strand
ACCCATCCGCCGTCGCGTTCATCGCCGAGCGCGAGATAGAGATCGGAGAAGCCCGTCGTGCGAATGGCCGTGACGGCGGTGGCCTGCCCTTCCACCGGATAGGCGCGCTTCTCCGGAGACATGACGGCAATGGTCTTGCCACCGGACATGACGTCAACGGTCGCGTGCTGCGCCAGATAGTTTGGGCCTTGCAGCAGATCCACGCCTTCGAGACGCAAGGTGTAACCGGCGATCTGCATTGTCTGTCCAGGTTTTAGCAACTCCAGCGCCTCGCTGCGCCACACCGTCGTGCCGGTGATGCCCAGGAGCGTGACACCCAATCCCAGATGCGCGAGCGTGGATGCATAAGCACTTATCGGCAAAGCCCGAATGTTGCCGCGCTTCGCCAGATCGATGATCGCGGCCGCGATGGTCCACATGCCGAGCGCGCATGCCAATGCCGCGGTGAGTGAGCGCGGCGTGACGACCGCGAAAACAGCGAGCGCGGCAATGACGGCGATACCGAGCGCCGGCATGAGAACGCGGAGCGCAGTGCGTCCATCGCCGCTGCGCCAGCCGAGCCGCGGACCAAACGGCACGAGCAGGATCAGCGCGACAAACAGAGGCGCGAAGGTGATCGCGAAATAGGGCGGACCGACGGAAATCTTTTGCCCCGTCAGCGCATCCAGCAGCAGTGGATAGAGCGTGCCGATGAACACTGTCGCGGCGGCGGCGGAAAGCAGCACGTTGTTCAGCAACAATGTGCTTTCCTTGCTGACGATCTCGAACGCCGCGCCGCTCTGCAATTGTGGCGCGCGCCACGCGAACAGTGCCAGCGCGCCGCCGATGGCGACGATCAGCATAGCGAGAATATAGACACCGCGTGTCGGATCGCTGGCGAAGGCGTGCACCGACGACAGCACGCCGGAGCGCACGAGAAACGTGCCGATCAGGCTGAGCGAGAAGCCGAGGATCGCGAGCAGCAATGTCCAGCTTCGGAACGCGCCGGTGCGTTCGGTGGCGAGCGCGGAATGCAGGAGTGCGGTCGCGATCAGCCACGGCATCAGCGCGGCGTTCTCCACCGGATCCCAGAACCAGAAACCGCCCCAGCCGAGAACGTAATAAGCCCACCAGCTTCCCAGCGTGATGCCGAGCGTGAGCGCGATCCATGCCAACAGCATGAAGGGCCGAGCGGCGCGAGCCCACCCAGCATCGGCCTCGCCGGTAATAAGCGCGGCAGCGGCATAAGAGAACGCCGCCGACAACCCGACATAGCCGATGTAGAGCATCGGCGGATGCATCGCGAGGCCGGGATCCTGCAACAGCGGGTTCAAGCCGGCACCTTCGAACGGCGGCGGATCGAGCCGCAGGAACGGGTTCGACGTGAACATGATGAAGAGCAGGAACGCGCAAGCGAGCAGGCCCTGCACGCCTAGCGCCGCCGATGTCAGCCGGGCGCTGCCGCGCTGTGCAAAGACGATGATCGCCGAATAGATCGCCAGCACGAAGACCCATAGCAGCATGGAGCCTTCATGGTTCCCCCACACGCCGGTGATCTTGTAGATCATCGGCTTGGCGGTGTGCGAATTCTGCGCGACGTCGAGCACGCTGAAGTCCGACGTCACGAACGCATAGGTCAGCGCGCCGAACGCAAGCGCCACGAAGACGAACATCCCAATCGCCGCGCTCGATGCGACGGCCCGCGCCTGTACGGATGTCTCGCGCGCGCCGGCAAGCCCCGCAATCGCCATGACGACCGACAATGCGAAGGCAAGCGCGAGCGCGAGCTGACCGATCTCGCCTGTCACGTTCCGCTACCTTCTTTCCAGCGTCCCGATTTCTTCAGCGCCTGCACGACTTCCGGCGGCATGTATTTCTCATCGTGTTTGGCGAGCACTTCAGATGCGGTGAACGTGCCTGTGCCGTTCAGAGCGCCCATAGAGACGATGCCCTGTCCTTCGCGAAACAGATCTGGCAGCACGCCGTGGAACTCCACCGGCACATTCGCGCGGCCATCCGTCACCACGAAACGCACGTCGGCATGCGCGCCGTGGCTGACACTGCCCTGCTCCACCAATCCGCCGATACGGAAATTCACGCCGGGCGAGACATGCTTCGCCGCGACATCCGACGGGCTATAGAAATAAAGAACGTTGTCCTTCAGCGCGCCCAGCACCAGCACGGCGCCACCGACACCGGCAGCGACAAGCGCGGCGGCGAAATAAAGGCGGCGGCGTTTCCGGGGATTCATCAACGATGCCAAATGATTGCAGCGGCCGGGACTATAAGAGCCGCCCGTGAGCCGGTCCACGCGGCGGCACGCCGCCCTTGTTCCGCCGGAATCCGGCAGAAATCTGATAAAGTCCACGAAGGGGGACTGCCATGCGCATCATGCCTTTCCAGGCTGCGGCCACGATGCTGCTGCTTGCGGCCTGCTATCCGCCGGCAACGACGCATCCCGTGGGGACTACGGTTGGCCTCTCCAACGATTCCGCCCTGACCGGTTTATGGCGCGGCAGGATGCAGAATGACGAGCAGCGCGAAGTCTATTTTCATTTCCTGCCGCAAAGCGACGGGACGATCTCGGTCGTGATGGTCCAACGCGGCGGAGAGCCGGACGGCGACTGGTCGGCGGCCGTCATCACCACGGCGACGCTCGGCACGAACCACTTCATGAATGCACAGCTTCAGTTCAGCGACGGAAAGCCAGCGGATGAAGACATGCCGCACAACAGCGTGCCGCTTCTCTATCGCTTCGAGGGTGCGAACCGCGTCGTTCTGTATCTGATGGACGAAGACGCGACGAAAGCCGCCATTCAGGCACACAGCATTGCGGGCACGGTCGAACCCGGACAGTTCGGCGACGCGACCATCACCGCCGCGCCGAAAGAGCTCGACACCTTCCTGGCGAGCAGGAAAGGCGCAGCGCTGTTCGGAGAGCGTTTCGCGACGCTGACGAAGATCGAATAGTGCTAGTGGTTCGAGCGGTGCAGGATTTCGTCCGCGACACCGGTGTCGTAGTTCATGCCGTCCATCGTCAGCGTGATGCTGTGCGGCCACTCGCCCCGCGCCACGCCCTTGCGGGTGAGCGCGTTCCAGACCTTCTCGTTGAACAGGCCGGTCGCATCGCTGCCGCGCACCACGGCATCGCCCAGATGGAAATGGTCGCCATGCGCGGGCGGGAAATGCGAGATCGTCGCTTCGCCGGCGCCGGGCCCCGCGTTTGCCGCGCCGGGAATGCGCGCCATCGCCTGAAGCAGCGTGAGCGTGCGCAACTGCAGCGGATTGAGTTTCAGCGGATTTGCCTTCGGCGCCATTCCATTCCCCATCAAGTCTGCCAGCGCGGTTGATCCGCGCCCTGTTCCGGCGGCGGCAGTTTCCAGACCGGCTGCGTTTTCGACATGCGCACAACCGGCGCCAGGTGATCCAGCCGCCCGCGCGTCGTTTCGCATGACTGGAAATAGCCGTCGA
>JBQCJO010000002.1:0-4667 GCA_051952735.1 Rhizomicrobium sp. | reverse complement strand
ACCTGCCAGCTTTCCGTGCTGGCGGCGCTCGCCATCGCGGCGGGCCGCGCGCGCAAGGGAAGCCCTCTGGCTGTGGGTTATTCCGAGAAGGAAGCCTATCTCGGCTCCGACGCGTTCGCGCTCGCGCCCTTCACCAATCGCGTTTCCTATCTGGAAGATGGCGACGTGGCGGTCCTGCGCGGGCCGGACGTGCGCATCTATAATGAGAGCGGCCAGCCGGCGAACCGCGAGATCAAGATCACCTCCGCCACGGCGGGACTGGTGGACAAGGCCGGCTTCAATCATTTCATGGCCAAGGAAATCCACGAGCAGCCGGAAGTCGTGGGCCACACGCTCGCGCATTACATCGACGCGACGGGTCCGGTGGTTTCGCTGCGCGAAGAGGGCGCGATGGACGCGCTGGCCAAGGCCTCGCGCCTGATGATCTCCGCTTGCGGCACCTCTTATTACGCGGCGCTCGTCGGCAAATACTGGTTCGAGAAATTCGCGCGGCTGGGCGTCGAAGTCGATGTGGCCTCCGAGCTGCGCTATCGCGATCCCGTCTACCCGAAAGACGGCGTAGCGCTGTTCATCTCGCAATCCGGCGAGACGGCGGACACGCTGGCGGCGCTGCGCGATGCGAAGGCGCAAGGCCAGACCACCGTTGCCATCGTGAACGTGGTGGAAAGCTCCATCGCGCGCGAAGCCGATGTGGTGCTGCCGACCTTCGCAGGCCCCGAAATCGGCGTTGCATCCACCAAGGCATTCACCTGCCAGCTTTCCGTGCTGGCGGCGCTCGCCATCGCGGCGGGCCGCGCGCGCAAGATCATCGACAAGGCGCAGGAAACCAGGCTCTGCGCCTCGCTGCTGGAAACGCCGCGCCATATGGTCGAATTCGCCAAGCAGGACGCGAAGGTGAAGGCACTGGGCATCGAACTCGCCAAGGCGCGCGACGTTCTCTATCTCGGCCGCGGCGTGAATTATCCGCTGGCGCTGGAAGGCGCGCTGAAGCTGAAGGAAATCTCCTACATCCACGCCGAAGGCTATGCCGCCGGCGAGATGAAGCATGGGCCGATCGCGCTGATCGACGAGAACGTTCCGATCATCGTGATGGCGCCGCACGACGCGGTGTTCGAGAAGACGATTTCCAACATGCAGGAAAGCATGGCACGCGGCGGCAAGGTGGTGCTGATCTCCGACGCGCGCGGAATCTCTGCCGCCGGGCAGCAGGCCTGGGCGACCATCGAAGTGCCGGAGACGGACGAGCTGATCGCGCCGCTGGTCTATTCGCTGCCGATGCAGATGCTCGCCTACCACACCGCCGTCGCCAAAGGCACGGACGTGGACCAGCCGCGCAATCTGGCGAAGAGCGTGACCGTCGAATAACCGGCGTCACAGATAGGACTTCACCGCCGGTTCGTGCATCCAGTCGTTGTCGCGGCCATTGCAATACATGATCGGAATGGCGGCGAACTCTTCGTCGCTGACGCCATCCAGACAGGCGACATTCACCGCCACGAAGTCGCCGCCCATCTCCGGGATATGGCCCTTGCCGTAAACGCGCAGGCCGCAGGTCTTGCAGTGGTGAAGCTGGATCGATTTGGTGCCGAAGCTATAGACGAAGGTGTTGTCCTCGCCGCGGATCGCGTGCACGGCGTCAGGCTTGGCGCTGATGCCCCACCAGCGGGACTTCGAACAGATCGAGCAGTTGCACCGCGCCGATCCTGACGCCAAATCCAGATCCGCTTGGATGCTGACGGCGCCGCAATGGCAGCTTGCCGTATGGGTTTTCCGGGCCATGACATTCTCCATCGGTTGCGGCAGAGGTTAGCAGGCGTTGGGCTCGATTATGTCAGCGGCTTTCATCCCCAGAAAGTGCAGTTTTCGCGGGGCTCCCGTCTGCTAAGGTCGTCCGCATGACTCGCAAGACCGCAGCCGATCTCAAGCGCGATGCCGCCATCAAGGCACTGGAATTCGTCGAGACCGGCATGAAGCTGGGGCTGGGCACGGGTTCTACCGCCGAAGCCTTTTTGGAAGTGCTCGCGCCGCGCGTTCGCGGCGGCCTCAACATCATTGGCGTGCCCACGTCGGAGCGCACGGCGGAGATGTGCCGCAAGCTGCAGATTCCACTCGGCACGCTGGAGCAACTCGCTCCGCTCGATCTCACCATCGACGGCGCGGACGAGACGGATCGTTCCCTCAATCTCATCAAGGGCGGCGGCGGGGCGCATCTGCGCGAGAAGATCGTGGCCTCGTCTTCCAAACGCATGGTGGTGATCGCGGACAAGTCCAAGCTGGTGCGCCGTCTGGGAAAATTCCCGCTGCCGGTGGAGGTCATCAATTACGGCAAGACCACCACGCTGGCGCGCATGCAAGATGCCTTCGCGAATCTGGGGTACACGAACGTGCCGGTGACGTTGCGCGAGAAGGATGGCGAGCCATTCAAGACCGACAGCGGTAACATCATCTACGATTGCCACTTCGGCGCGATCAAAAACGCGCGCAAGCTTGCCGACGCATTGAATGCGATCACCGGCGTTGTCGAGCACGGCCTCTTCATCGGCATTGCCAGCACGCTTGTCATCGCCGGGCCGAAAGGCGCGGACATCATCAATTCGCGATAAGTTCCGCGAGCCAGCGCAGCAGGCGTGTGAAGACTCCGGGGCTGCGCATCCATTCCACTGTCAACCGGTAGGTGCCGTCCGTCTTTCGCTCGAGCGTCGGCGATTGCGATCCATGCGCGGAGACCCGCTGCTCCGCGGTTTTGCCGGCAAGCACCAGCATCATGTCCGCCAGCATTTCATGGGACAGCCCATAATAGCCGTGACCGGCAAGATCGGCGGGCGCGTCGCTGGCATCGATCGTATCGACGCCGCGGACAGTCTGGATGCCGCTCGCGCCGTATCCCAGCCGTGCAATGCCGTGATTCAGCCGTGGCGATATAGCGAGCGCGACATCTTCGGCCGAAGTGTAGATGGTCAGATGGCGAAGCCGCGCGGAAACATTTTGCGCCGCCTCGGGAAAATCTTCGATGCCGATATCCGGAGCCGCGAAGATCACCTGATCCGCCGTGCCGCCGGACGCCAGTGTGCCCAGCACGATGTCCGCGCCCATGCTGTGCGCGATGATGCTGACCTGTAGATGCTCGGCGTTCAGTGCGCGCAGGAATGCGGCAAACAATGGCTCGGCTGCGGCCGCGCGGATGCGATCGTCGGCATAGCGCGTGCGATCGCCGAAACTGTTCCAGCTGAAAGCCGCCATGGTGCAGCGCCACTGCGTGTCGTTGCCAAGCTGGCCCGCGCGCAAAATCGCGGTCTCGAAGCCTGTGTTGAAGCCGTGCACATAGATAAGCACACGGTCACAATTTTTCGCGCGCGCCGCATCGGCGATTTCTGCCGCGAAGGCGGTAAGGTCAGCGCCGCAGACGATGGCGGTCCGTCCGGTTTCCCGCGCGAAGCGCGCATCGCCGGCGGGCAATCGCGCGGAGGGAATCTCCACGCGCATTGCGCCGCAGGAGGGCGGGCCTGCTGTGCGATCGAATTTGTCCGGCAGCCAATAGGGATTTGGTTTGCGGTCGGTGACGAAAAACACATCGGCTTGCCTGTCCGATGCGTCCGCCGGACGCCACACCGAATGCACATAATAGGGATTGTCATAGCTGGCGCAGCCACAAAGCGTCGCGATGGCCGCGAATGCCGCGACAAGACGTCCGCAAGATTGCCGTCGCCCACCCATACCGTGATAGAACCGCGCTCCCACCTCGCGATGCAAGCACAGGTCTCACATGGCTGGATATGATTACGATCTTTTCGTCATTGGCGGCGGTTCCGGCGGCGTGCGCGCCAGCCGCATGGCCGCGCTCGCGGGCAAGAAGGTCGCCATCGCCGAGGAATATCAGTTCGGCGGAACCTGCGTGATCCGCGGCTGCATTCCCAAGAAGCTGTTCGTCTATGCCAGCCAGTATGGCGAGGATTTCGAGGATGCCGCCGGTTTCGGCTGGACCGTTCCCGAAAAGCATTTCGACTGGAAAAAGCTCGTCGCCAACAAGGACAAGGAGATCGCGCGGCTCTCCGATCTCTATGTGCAGAACGTCATGAAGGCGGGCGCCGAGATCATTCACGAGCGCGCCGAATTTCTCGATCCGCACACGGTCCTGCTGAAGAAGAGCGGCCGCAAGGTCACGGCCGAACGCTTTCTCGTCGCCACCGGCGGCCACCCTTCGCACGAAGCGGACCAGATCGAAGGTTCCGAGAACTGCATCACGTCCAACGAGGCGTTCTACTTGGAGAAGCTTCCGCGCCGCATCGTGATCGCTGGCGGCGGCTATATCGGTGTCGAGTTCGCGCACATCTTCCACGGCCTGGGCTGCGACGTGACGCTGGTGTTCCGCGCCGACAAGGTGCTGCGCGGCTTCGACGAGGACATCCGCGATTGCCTGACGGCGGAGATGCACACCAACGGCATCCGCTGCGTTGCGGCACGCACGCTCAAGCGCGTGGACAAAAAGGGCGAAGAGTTCTTCGCCTTCACCGACAAGGGCGAAGTCATCGAAGCCGATCAGGTGATGCTCGCGATTGGCCGCCATCCCAACACGCGCGGGCTCGGCCTCGACAAGGCCGGCGTGAAGACCGGCAAGCATGAAGCCGTGACGGTCGATAACTATTCAAAGACCAATGTGGACCACATCT
>JBQCJO010000001.1:0-3239 GCA_051952735.1 Rhizomicrobium sp. | reverse complement strand
GCCTTGCAGAACTCCATGATGTTCAGGCCGCGCTGGCCGAGCGCAGGACCGATCGGCGGCGACGGATTCGCCGCGCCTGCCGGCACCTGCAATTTGATGTAACCAACTACTTTCTTCGCCACTCTATAAACCGCCTCCTATGCGGTGTTGTGGTGCTGACGAGCCGGCGGGCCCTCCCACGTTATGCACCACTCGGGCGAAGCCCTCGGGTGCGATTCCAAAACTAAAGCTTCTCCACCTGCGTAAACTCGAGTTCCACCGGTGTGGCTCGACCAAAAATCGAAACGGCGACCTTCAGGCGCGAACGGTCTTCGTCCACTTCTTCCACCACGCCATTGAACGACGCGAACGGGCCATCGGCCACCTTGACCTGCTCACCGATCTCGAACGTGATCGACGACTTCGGATGCTCCGCGCCTTCGTGCACCTGATTGAGGATGCGATCGACTTCCGCCTGGCGCAGCGGCATCGGCTTGTTGTTCTGGCCGAGGAAGCCCGTCACCTTCGCGACGTTCTTCACAAGGTGATAAACTTCGTCCGTGAGCTTGGCGTGCAGCAGCACATAGCCCGGAAGGAATTTGCGCTCGGCGTTCTTCTTCTGGCCGCGGCGCACTTCCACCACTTCTTCGACCGGAACGATCACGTCGGCGACGTATTCTTCCAGATCCTGAATCTTCGCCTGGCGCTTGATCTCCTCGACCACCTTCTTCTCGAAATTCGAGTAGGTGTGGACGATGTACCAGCGCGCGTCGGCGACGACTTTCGGTGCGGTTCCAGCTTCGCTCATCAGATCGCTCTCAACCCATCGCGCCGATCAGGAAGCGCTCGCCCATCGCGAGCAGCCAATCGACCGCGAAGAAAAACACCATCGTCAAACCCACCATGGCGAACACGACGATCGTGGTCAGATATGTTTCCTTCCAAGTCGGCCATGTCACCTTGGAGGTTTCGCGGCGCACTTCCTGAAAGAACTGAACGAGGCCGCCACGGCGCGCAGAAGTCGGCGCCGGCAATTCCTTGCCGTCTGTGTCTGCCGTTTTTCTGGTTGCTTCCGCCACGATATTGAATCCGTTTCTCGTTCGTGCATCACTTGGCAGGAGTGGAGGGACTCGAACCCACGGCCCTCGGTTTTGGAGACCGATGCTCTACCAACTGAGCTACACTCCTAATGACAAAAAGACAGCGCGCCGGAAGCGGGAAAGACACCGCCAGCGCGTTCGCTTTTTGCCAAGGGGCGAGGGTTTACCAGCGGAACCCGGGCTTATCAAGCGGTAAACGGGGAAAAATCGCAGCGTTCCCAAGACCTTTTTGGGGTTGGGGGTATCCCCGCCGAAAGACGTCATCAGGCCACAAAACGGGCAGCTTCTGGCTCAAGATGATAAGAAGTCCCGCTGTCCGCTCTGTCCCCGATCCATGAACCCGCTTACCGAGCCCCTCGCCCGTTCCCCGGAACTTTTCCCCCACAGCCTGGACGTGCGAACCGATTCTGTGGGCCTGATCCGCCTGACCGAAGCGGATTACGCCAGGGCCAGCTTTCTCGATGCCCGGATTTTGGCGCCCGGAACCCTCGCCCGCCCCATCGCCTTTGCGGATCTCGCCGGCGCTGCCGCCGAAGGTCATCTCGAGGACGATGCCCATTTCATCTTCCACATCGGCCATGTCGGCTCGACGCTTCTGTCCCGCCTGCTGGGGCGGCACCCCGCCCTCTTCTCCCTGCGCGAGCCGGCGATCCTGCGAACGCTGGCGCAAATGCGCAGCGAACCGGAAACGATGCCGCGCCGCTGGAGCGCGGCGGAATTCGACGCGCGCCTCTCGACCTTCCTGAAACTCTGGTCGCGAACCTTCCGTCCGGAGCAGCGCGCGCTCGTGAAGGCAACGAGTTTTGCCTCGGAACTGGCGGCGGAAATTCTGAACCGCTCCAGTGACCGCAGAGCGATCTTCATGTTCGTTTCGCCTGCGAATTATCTGGCGACCATCCTGGGCGCGGAGAATTCGCCGAAAGAAGCGCAGACGCTGGCGAGCCTGCGCCACAAGCGTTTGCAGTCGCAACTTGGTGAAGCGGTGCAGGCTCCGGCCTCGATGGGCGAACTGGTGGCAATGAGTTGGGCGAGCGAAATGACCGCGCTCGCCGCCGCGCAGGCGTCTTCCGCCGCGCAAATTCACTGGCTGGATTTCGACCGCTTCCTCGCAGACCCGTCCGGCACGTTGAAAGCCTGCTTTGCGCATCTTGGTGTCACGCCCGACGATGCACAGATTCGCGATATCCTTTCGGGACCGGACATGCGCACCTATTCCAAGGCGCAGGAATACGATTACGACGCGAAGCTGCGCGGCGATGTGCTCGCCCAAGCCCGCGCGATGCAGGGCACGGAGATCGCGCGCGGGATGAAGTGGCTGGAAAACATGGCCGCGAAACACCCCGCTTTAACCGCCGTGACAAACATCGCCCGAGCGAGTTGACAGGCATCCCCCTTTTGCCCGATATCCGCCCGCTGTTATTGCCAAATTCCGCAAGGAAATTGCGAGTTTGGGGGAATGTCCCGAGTGGCAAAGGGGGTGGACTGTAAATCCGCTGGCTATGCCTTCGTAGGTTCGAGTCCTACTTCCCCCACCAGTCTTCGCTGCGGAGCAGCGGAGGCTGCCACGTCGTAGCTCGCGTAAGCGAGCGAAGACGGGCCTCGGCCCCCGCAGCTTCGCCTCGGCAAGCCATCTTGCGTGGCTGCGAAGGGCGAAGACGGGCTGGTTGTCGCGAGCTACGGCTCGGCAAGCCATCCTTCGCCGTGTAGTTTGGCAAGGCGCGGGTGTAGCTCAATGGTAGAGCAGAAGCCTTCCAAGCTTATGACGAGGGTTCGATTCCCTTCACCCGCTCCAACACGCTGATCCGATGACCCGCAGAGACAATCCAAAAGACCGGCCCAAAGACCGGCGCCACTTTCACGCCAAAGACCAGCACCGTCCGCGCGGCGACATGAGCGGCTTGTGGCTGTACGGGATGCATCCCGTCATGGCGGCGCTCGCCAATCCGAAGCGGAAAATCCATCGCGTCGTGCTCACCGAACGCGCTGCGCAGGAAATCGGCCCCAAGCTCCTTGGCCGCGCGAAGCATGAAATCGCGGAGATGCAGGCGATCAACCGCATTCTGCCCGATGGCGCGGTGCATCAGGGCGTGGCGCTGCAGGTCGAAAAACTGCCGAAGCTGGATCTGGACGAATTGCTTTCATCCCAGTCCGAAAAGCGGC